>DLWR01000131.1 GCA_003444795.1 Cryomorphaceae bacterium | reverse complement strand
TGGCGAGGAGCCCGGCCCAACGCATTTGATCGAGGAAAAATAGTTCGCCCGTTTCCGTCAAAGCTTGACTTTGGGCGTCTTGGAGGCTCAAGCCAACGCTCAAATGCCGATGAAGGTCCAACGAAAGCTGGACACCGCTCAGATTGCCCGTGATACTGTTGGTTGCGGCCGTGTTGGGTGAAAAAAGTTGGTAGGGGCCACTTTCAAACTGCGCCCTGAAAGGAGTGGTCCAGATCTGATCGACATGCTGTTCTTCAGGACTTTGCGTGCTGTCGGATTGACCGAAGGCACCTAAGGGCAGCAGAAGAGAAAGGGCAACGAGCCGTCTCATTCTTCCAAAAGCTTGCGCTGCATCTCATCCATGTCAAAGAAGTCTTCGGCTTCTTGGTAGGTAGGAACGATGGGCAAATCTTCGTCAAAGAGGTTCATGAGACTCTCGCGTACGATGACGATAAAACTGAAATTTTCGTCCAAGCGCTCCACTTGAAAATCTTGCAATGCTTCGGTGTCTTCAAACTCTTCCACACGGGTGAGGTTGAGGATGATGTGGGCATCTGCATGTTTGGTAACCAGGGCTTGAAGCTCGTCAACCTGAGCGTCGCTGAATACATCCTCGCCATACTTGATATGCAAGAAGGACGTCTTGGGTTCAACTTTAAAGGACATAGGGTCTATGCAATGGTCTTTCCTTGTGAGGCGAGAAGATACAACACAGCCATCCGAACTGCTACACCATTCTGCACTTGGTCCAAAATGATAGCGTATTCAGAATCTGCAACTTCCGAGGTGATTTCTACCCCGCGATTGATGGGACCAGGATGCAAAATCAAGGGAATGCTGCTCAACTTTTGGAGCTTTTCCATGGTCACCCCGTAGCGCATGTGGTATTCGCGGATGCTCGGGAAATAGGCGCGGTCCATGCGCTCATGCTGCACGCGGAGCATGTTGGCGACGTCCGCCCATTCTAGCGCATCCTCCAAGCGAGGAATGACCGTAACGCCTAGGTCATGAATATGGCGAGGAATCAGCGTGGCAGGTCCACATACGGCGACCTCAGCTCCTAGGGTTTGAAGGCAAAATATATTGCTCAAGGCGACGCGCGAGTGGGTGATGTCGCCTACGATGACCACTTTCTTTCCGGCCAAATCGCCCAATTTCTCCGTCATGGAAAAAGCATCGAGAAGGGCCTGGGCTGGGTGCTCGGGTGTAGCATCGCCGGCGTTGACAATCTGTGCGTCCACATGCTTGCTCAAGAATTCCGCAGCACCCGGCTCCGAATGGCGCATGACAATCATGTCGACCTTCATGGCCAAAATATTGTTGACCGTGTCAACGAGCGTTTCGCCCTTTTTTACGGAAGAATTTGAGGCTGCAAAATTGATGACGTCCGCGCTCAAACGCTTTTCGGCCAATTCAAAGCTGAGCCGTGTTCGGGTGGAGTTCTCAAAAAACAGGTTGGCAATCGTGATATCGCGCAGCGAGGGAACCTTCTTGATGGGGCGATTGATCACTTCCTTAAACTGAGCGGCCCAATGCAAAATCAACTGGATGTCCTCTTTGGGAAGGCCTTTAATTCCAAGCAGATGGCGGGTGCTCAATTTAGCGCTTTGCGGCATGGGGAATAGATTCAATCAAAATGGTGGGTACGTCGTTGGCCCATTCTAGCCGAACGCGTTCTTCAGCAATGGCATCCACTCGGCGGCCAGAAAAATCAGGTTGTATGGGCAATTCCCGCGAGAAGCGGCGATCCACCAAGACACAGAGCTCCACCCGAGTTGGGCGTCCATAATCGCCCAAGGCATCCATGGCGGCCCGAACACTCCGGCCAGTGTACAGCACATCGTCGACTAAAATCACGCGCTTGCCCTCAATCAGGACATTCATTTCATTGGGACTCGCTGCCAAGGGCTCATCCCTGCGACGGAAATCGTCTCGGTGGAAGGTGATGTCTAAAGCACCAAAAGGCACTTCCTCGACACCATGCTGGGTCTTTAGCAAGTGTATAAGCGCTTTGGCCAGCTGCGTCCCACGCGGCTGCAGCCCAATGATAACCGAATTACTCCAGGGGAAATGAACTTCGTTCAATTGACAACAAAGGCGGTTCAGCGTTGCGGCGCATTCCCGCGCATCAAGTAGCGTTTTCGTTGCCATCGTAGGGGCAAAGGTAAATTTTTGCGCTCACATCTCGTGCACGACCTTTGAGCAATGTCGATGTATTGGCAAATTTTAGGCTGTGGCTCAGCGGTTCCCCTGCCACATCACCATCCATCTGCTCAACTTTTACAGGTAGGGGGGAAGAGCTATCTGTTGGATTGTGGCGAAGGGACCCAAGTGCGATTCAAAGAATTCGGCGCCCATGGCCAGCAGGTGGATGCCATTGCCATCACCCATTTACACGGTGATCATGTCTACGGTTTGCCCGGTCTGCTCTCTTCCTGGCATTTGATGGGCCGAACCAAACCCCTAACCCTCATTGGCCCGCCCGAATTGGAGAGCTTCATCCGCCCTCAGTTAGAACTGAGCCGCTGTTGGCTGGAGTACCCGATTCACTTTGTCGCTTGTACGAGTGACCCCGGTGCCCAGGTATTTGAGGATGAAGCCGTGACCATCTACAGCCATCCGTTAAAACATTCTATTCCCACGGGGGGCTATAAAGGGGTGACGCAACCCGGAATGCGCCGAATAGATGCAGAAAAAGCCCGCGCTGCGGGCGGGGAGAGCTGCGATATGCGCCGCTTGCAACTGGGTCTGGATGGCCCGACGCGCCCAGGCCAGACCGCGGCCCACG
>DLWR01000125.1 GCA_003444795.1 Cryomorphaceae bacterium | reverse complement strand
TGGCGTGGCCCGAATCCATGCCCGCATGGATCGATTGCTGGCCGAGAATGGCGCGTTCGTGGATGCTTTGTACTACTGTCCACATCACCCCCATGGCGGTTTCCCGGAGGAGCGGCCTGAATACAAGATTGAATGCGCTTGTCGAAAACCCTCGCCTGGCATGCTCCTAGCCGCCGCAGAGCGTTTCAACATTGATTTAAGCGAAAGTTGGCTCATTGGGGATAGCCCACGAGATATTGAAGCCGGCCAAGCAGCAGGTGTAAAAACTATCCGAGTCAAAACCGGTCACGGAGATAAACCAGGGCCAGAGCCTGACTTTTGGGCGGATAATTTAGAATCCGCAGTAGCCCGTATCTTCACGACAACAAGCCAAAACTCGTGATCATTACCCGCACCCCTTTTAGAATCTCCTTTGTAGGTGGAGGAAGTGATTTGCCCAGCTTCTACCGTTCCAATGGCGGGGCTGTGCTGTCCACCACGATCGACAAGTACATGTACATTTCTTCCCATGACTTTTTTGAGCCGGGAGAAATTCGAACCAAGTACTCCAAAACGGAGACCGTTGGTGCAGTGTCGGATTTGCAGCATCCCATCCTACGGACCATCATGCAAAAATTGGGCGTTCGCGAAGGCCTCGAAGTGAGCTCCATTGCAGATGTCCCTGCGGGTACGGGCATGGGCTCCTCTTCCAGCTTTACCGTTGGCACCTTACACAACTTAATGGCTCGTCAAGGGAGGCTTGGAGAAGTAGACAAGGCTTGGCTTGGCCGAATGGCCTGTCAAGTGGAGTTGGAAGATTTGGGTGAACCTATTGGCAAGCAGGACCAATATGCCGCAGCCTATGGCGGTCTCAACATTATCCGATTTCACAAAGACGATTCCGTGGAGGTGGAAGCCATCCAGATAAGCGCTGAACTTCGTGGTGCATTTTGCCAGCACATGAAGCTCTATTATATTGGAAACCAGCGAAGTGCGAGCACCATCTTGGCGGAACAGAGCAAAACGAGCTCCGAGGCCGATAAGGTAGCTTCCCTCAAGACTATGGTGAGCTTTGTCGAACCATTCGCAGGCTCTCTTTCTACCGGCGACTGGAAGGACTTGGGTAATCATATGCATGAGAACTGGAAGCTAAAACAATCTCTTGCCTCGGGCATCAGCAATCCGCGGATTCAAGAAGCCTACCAGGCTGGCATGGCTGCTGGCGCATGGGGTGGAAAATTGCTCGGAGCTGGTGGCGGCGGATTCATGCTGTTCATGGCGCCCCCATCGGCGCATGCCGCTCTTGATCAGTCAATGCACGAATGCCGCCCCTTCCCCTTCCAATTGGACCTAGACGGTTCCAAGGTAATCTTCAACGGATAAAAAAGACCCTACCTTTATTCCATGACTGCATCTGAATACCGCCAATTGTTGACCGCGACCATGGACCGCCTCGATATGGCTGCCGTGGACGCCATGGTTGAATGTTTTGCCCAGGCACACGCCCAAGGCGCGACGATTTTCACCATGGGCAATGGAGGTTCGGGAGCATCTGCCAGCCATGCAGCAGGCGACTTTCTCAAAGGTGCTTCCTATGGCCTGGAGAACCGCTTCAAAATGGTTTGTCTCAACGACAACCTCCCCTCCATGATGGCCATAGCCAATGATATTGGATGGGATGACATTTTTATTGAGCCGCTGAAGAACTTCCTCCAACCTGGGGACGTCGTCATCGGCATTAGTGGGTCTGGCAACTCAAAGAATGTGTTGAAGGCTGTGGAATACGCCAAAACAAAGGGTGCCACCGTCATTGGCATGACCGGGTTCAAAGGAGGTGCCTTGCGCGAAATGGCAGACATTTCCATCCATTCAGATGCCATGGATATGGAAGTCGCTGAAGATATTCACATGGCCGTTTTCAACATGGTGAAAAAGGTTATGATGGCCCGATTGATGGGCGATTCCCCTAGCATGGGCGGCACCTATGATGCACGAGTAAATCCGTAAAGATTAGGAGCTTTAGCCCTGCCGCCTAACGTATTTGACGACAATCACCTTGGGTTCATCTTCTCTTCAGCTCGCTAGAATTTGAATGGCCGAATCGTGAATCTCTTGCGTAAGCGCGAATGCAGAAGGTAGGTCTGAAATGCGACTCGCCACTTGACCAATTTCCAATTCACCCTCGGCAAGATTCCCTTCGAACATCCCTTTTTTAGCCCGTCCGCGACCTAGAATGCGTTCGAGCTCATCTCGGCTAGCTCCGCGATGGTACGCCTCCAGGACTTCTTGGTAGAATGGATTGTGAAGCAAGCGAACGGGCGTCAGTTCTTTAAGCGTCAAGGTAGTAGCACCCTCTCCTGCTTTCACCACTTCCGACTTGAAGGCCTCGTGGGCGGACGATTCTTGAGTCGCCACGTAGCGCGACCCCATTTGAACAGCATCTGCTCCCAGAACGAGTGCGGCCGCCATGCTCCGGCCATCTGAAATACCGCCAGCGGCCACTACAGGAATTTCTACCGCATCACACACACTTGGAACCAATACGAGCGTGGTGGTCTCCTCGCGCCCATTGTGACCACCCGCTTCAAACCCTTCCGCAATGACCGCATCGACACCTGCAGCCTGAGCATTGAGGGCAAATTTGGCGGAAGACACAACATGAAGCACTTTGATGCCCGCTTCTTTAAGGCGCATAGTATGCAGGGAAGGATTGCCTGCAGAAGTTATAACCACCGGAACCTGCAGATCCACGCAAGTTTGGAGGTGCTCCTCGATGCTTGGATAGAGTAATGGGAGATTTACCGCAAATGGCTTAGCAGTAGCCCCCTGGACTTTGTGAATTTGAGCACGAAGCACTTCCGGATACATACTTCCCGCACCAAGAGTCCCAAGGCCTCCTGCTTCGGAGACCGCAGCTGCCAAGCGCCATCCCGCACACCAAATCATACCCCCTTGAATAATAGGGCGTTCGATAGCTAGAAGCGACGTGACTCTCGTTGAAATTCTCAAAACGCAGGAACTTTGAGCACTTCCTCTTCCTCACCCACAAGGTGCAGAAGAGTGATCTCCGAGTAGCCTGCCAGGAATACAAAGCCTGTCCCTGGCTCCAATTCTTGACGCGTCAACAGCCTTCCCGTAGCGTCATAGCGAAACAGGGTAACTACCCCGGTTGGACGCAATCGACGCAAGAGATAGCCACCATCATGAGGTTGTAGCCCCCAAGTGGGTACGGGACTGCCCTCTTCGAGCCCCATAGCTGTGAGTGCCGCGGAGAAATTTGGAATCCCCCACCCCAGCATGGTATCGGGCTTGCTCGCTTGACTAGCATTTTCACGCACCGCCGTGAGAATAGCTTGGATGTCGTAGGTCGTCTGGTTTGCCTTTACGGCTTGAAGCAAGCAGGCCATGGCCCCACAGGTAATAGGAGATGCAAAACTCGTCCCACTTCCGGTAGCCACTTGACCACTCCAATTCATAATAGTGGCAGAAACCCCGCGGGCACCCAAATCGGGTTTAATTCGGCCATCCGCAGTAGGCCCTTGACTGGAAAATGCTGCGCGCAAATCCATTCCGTCCACAGCTCCAATGGAAAGAATGGAATCCGCGTCTGCCGGACAAGAGATATACTTCCAGCTTGAAGCACCCTCATTTCCTGCGGCGACAACGACAATCATGCCGGTTCGAGCGGCTGCAGTGGCTGCCTTGGAAATCACGGTGGTCTTGCCGTCCAAATCTGCATAGCTATGATCGCCAATACCGTTGTCAAAGGTGGTATACCCTAGAGACGTATTGATTACATCGATGCCCAAGGAGTCCGCCCATTCGGAGGCCACTACCCAGTTATCTTCCTCCACAAGGGTTTCAGACAATTCATCTTCCGTTCTGAACAAATAGTAGTTGGCTTCTGGAGCCGTTCCCACAAAGGTTCCGTCCAGGTCCGCACAAATCGTGCTGAGGACCGACATTCCGTGACTGCCCACTTGGAAGACATTGGTATCGTTGTCGACAAAGTCATGCGTCAATACGATGCGACCTTGGCTCCAAGCGCCCGTAAACGCTGAATGGACATCCACGCCCGTGAACCCCCCATCCATGAGCGCAATATTAATTCCCGCACCGGCATACCCCGCGTTGTGAAGGGGAATGAGGTTGATTTGATTGACTTGGTCCAAACTTTGTCCATAGGAATAGGCTTGAATTCCCTCATCCTCTTCAGTGATAGCTCGCCCTTCTGACTTGGATTCCATTCCTTCCGCGGTCTGTCGGAGTTGGGCAACGGGCTGAATGCGGACTACTGCCGGAACCTCGGCAAGTTGAGCCAATTGTTCTGGTGTAGCGTAGACAGAAACGGCCCGAAGCCAGCGCGACGTCCGGTAAATTTTGGCACCCGTGGCGGATACGGAGCTTAAAGCATCCTTCGAGAGTGGGAAGTCCGTAGCGCGCAGTGGAATATTTTGCCGAATCCGACGCTCTACCGCTGCGGGGCTCAAACAGGGAGTGCCGCTTTGAGGCGACCATGAACTGCCTGCAACAGCTGACTCCTGCAGGAATACCCAATATCGAGGGGCATCATCCGCTTGTGCCCAAGCCGCAAACTGGGCAAACAACAATGTGGTGAGTAGTAATTTTTTCATCTTAAGCATGTATGATTCCAGATCCTATTAGTTCTTCCCCCACGTACCAAGCGGCAAACTGACCGGCAGCCACCGCTTTATAGGGACGTTCAGGCTCCAAGGTAATTCCGCCTTCAACCGCGCGCAGAAGAGCCGGAATTAAGGCCTGTCGGTAGCGAATACGCGCTTGCACCTCCATCGTCTCCCCATACTTCAGCGCAAGATCTGGCCGAACCCAATGGACTTCTTCTTGCTGCATCCAGACACAAGGCCGATAGAGGCCCGGGTGATCTTCGCCCTGGCCCACGTATACGGTATTACTTGCTACATCGGTGGCCAAGACAAAGAGGGGAAGAGGTTTTCCTCCTACTAGCAATCCTTTGCGCTGACCCACCGTAAAAAAGTGAGCCCCATGGTGTCGACCAACGACCGCACCGAGGCCAGGATTTAGGGTCCAAGGCGTCCCGCAGATGGGGTCTTTGAAGGCGTGGGCGTCCCGAGGCATTTCCACGATATTCCCTTCTTTCACAGAAAGTTGCTGCTGCAGAAAGTCCGGGAGCCGAACCTTGCCAATAAAGCAAAGGCCTTGTGAGTCTTTCTTTTCCGCGGTGGCTAATCCCGCCTCTTTGGCGATGCGACGCACTTCCGGCTTGGGGAGATGCCCAATGGGGAAAAGTGCTCGGGACAATTGGGCTTGGCTCAGCTGACAGAGGAAATAGCTTTGATCTTTGTTCCCATCCGCTCCGGCGAGCAAGTGGTGCATGCCATCTTCCGAGGTGGTTTTTTGCGCATAGTGCCCCGTGGCGACAAAGTCGGCTCCGAGCTTGAGCGCAGCTTCTAGGAAGAGGTCAAATTTGATTTCCCGGTTGCACAGCACGTCGGGATTGGGGGTTCGGCCCGCTTGGTACTCCGCAAACATGTAGTCCACGATGCGCGTCTTATAGGCCGCAGAGAGGTCCAAAACTTGAAAGGGAATGCCCAACTTTTCTGCGACCAAAAGGGCATCGTTAGAATCCTCGATCCATGGACATTCGGCCTCCAACGTGGGCTGCTCATCCGTCCAATTCCGCATAAAGAGGCCAATGACCTCGTGCCCTTCTTGCTTCAACAGGTATGTGGCCACAGAAGAGTCGACCCCACCTGATAAGCCAACAACCACGCGTGCCATCAGTAGTCCATCTCTTTGGTGACTACGCCTTTGTGGTACCAAATGCCGTGGACAGGCTTGCCATTTTCGAAGGAAAGCCAGCGCCCTTCTTTCATGTTGTTTTCATAGGTGCCACGGAGAGCAATTCGGCCATTTTCGTCAAATTCCGTCCACGTTCCCTGCAATTGGCCCAGGACATATTCCACACTGCGCGTTTTCTCCCCATTTTCTCCAAAGCGTGTCCAAAGCCCGGTTTTTTCCCCATCCTGCATGGCACCTGACTCCACGGTCTTTCCGTTGGGATAGTAGGTGGCATAGGGACCATTCAATGAGCCGCCTTGGTATGTTTCCGTGTTGAGGAGCTTGCCGTTTAAGTCGTAAATGCGCCAAGTACTATCCTTGACGCCGGGGGCCCCGTAGCGACCTTCGGCCAAAAGGGTACCATTGAGCGCAAATTCTTGGGTATAGCAGGACTGTGTTTTACCGCGAAAAACCATAATGGCCCGCTTCGTTCCATTGGGATGGTAATGGGTAAAGGTCCCAACTGGGATGCCCTTGTCAAAGGTGCCTTCGTAGCGCAGCATGCTACTGCCTTCGTAGGTCACTTTCCACGGACCTTGTTTCAGTCCATTCACCGTTTGGTTTTGCGCCAAAGCCGACAGGGTGGCTAGCAGGCACAAGGTTAAAAAGAGGCGTAGGCGTGTCATCCGTTTGAATCAGTTTTAACCGCTGCGTGAAAATGCGACAGGGCATCCAATTCTTCCAACAAATGTCGGTCAATTTGGGTGGTCCAATCACGGCTAGGCATTTTGACTTGAGTTCTAGTTACCGGATCCATCACATGGAAAATCACGCGGTTTTTTCCAGGATGTTGTTTCAAAATTCCTGCCAACTCTTGCCAGCGCTCAGGCTTCACATCCTCAACTGCGGCGAACAGACTCAGGCTGCGCGCTTCCCGCTCAAAGAGCTCGTGGAGGAGATAGATTTTGGAGATATCCGCAAACAATCGGGCATTCGCGTCATCCCGGGCCCACGATTGCTTTTGAACCCGGCCGCGAATCAGGACCATCAGGTCATTCACAAAGAAACTCCGGAAATCCAGGAAGGCCTGCCCGAAAAGCACAAACTCCCGACTCCCCTCATGGTCTTCAAGGATGAAGGAACCCATTTCTTTCCCAGTGCGTGTAGTCCGGATGCTCACGTTTGAAATCAAACCGGCTACAGCAAAGTCTCTACTCCCCACCCCTTGAACAAAGGCCTCCAAGTTCTCTAACTCTGAGAGCTTGTTCTTTGCAAATGTTTGTATTTCAAACTTATACGTATCCAAAGGGTGGGCACTCAGGTAAATGCCGTTCACATCTTTTTCGCGCTTTAAGAGCTCCATGGCATTCCAAACGGGAACCTCGGGAAGCTCAGGCTCCGGAATGACTACGCCAGTATCTTCCCCAAACAGGGACGCTTGGGCTGAATTCTCCTGGTCCTGGAAGCCTTGCCCGTAGCGGCGGACTTTTTCCAAGAAGTTCTTTCCTTCCGTTTCTTCGTGGAAGAGCAGTGCGCGGTGCATGCCCGGGAAGCTGTCAAACGCTCCACCCAGGGCCAAGGCCTCCCAGGTACCCTTGTTGACGACGCGCAAATCTACCCGGCGCGCCATGTCAAATACAGATTCGTAGCGACCATTTTCCTCGCGGTCTTTGAGCAAGAATTCCACCGCTGAGCCGCCCACCCCGCGCATTCCAAGCAATCCAAATCGCAATGCCCCTTTTTCGTTGACCGTGAAAGTGCCCTCCGATTCGTTCACATCGGGACCTAGAACATCCATCTTCATCCGCTTGCACTCCTCCATGAAGAAGCTGACTTGCTTGATGTCGTTCATGTTATTCGACAGTACGGCGGCCATGTATTCGGCCGGATAATGCGCCTTCAAATAGGCGGTTTGGTACGCAATCCACGCGTAGCAAGTGGAGTGCGACTTGTTGAAGGCGTAGGAGGCAAAGGCTTCCCAGTCTTTCCAAATCTTTTCTAGCACCGTGGCGTCATGGCCCTTTTCTGCTCCGCCCTCGATGAACTTGGGCTTCATTTTGTCCAGAACGTCCTTGAGTTTTTTACCCATGGCCTTGCGCAAGACGTCCGCCTCGCCCTTGGTAAACCCTGCTAATTTCTGTGAAAGCAACATGACCTGTTCCTGGTAGACAGTGATTCCATAGGTCTCCTGGAGGTATTCCGCCATGTCAGCCAAATCGTAGGTAATGCGCTCAACCCCGTGCTTTCTCCGAACAAAGGACGGGATATACTCCAAGGGTCCTGGGCGGTACAAGGCATTCATGGCAATGAGATCCCCAAATACCGTCGGCTTCAAATCCTTCAGGTGCTTTTGCATACCAGGCGATTCGTACTGGAAGATGCCCACCGTCTCCCCTCGCTGGAAGAGTTCATAGGTTTTTTGGTCATCGATCGGAATGGCCTCCATGTCCAATTCCACCCCGTGCCGCTTCTTTACCAAGGCAACCGCATCTTTGATCAGCGTGAGGGTCTTCAGACCCAAGAAGTCCATTTTAAGCAGACCGGCAGATTCCACGACCGCATTGTCGAACTGTGTGCACCACATTTCACTGTCCTTGGCCGTAGCCACCGGAATCAGGTCACGTATATCGGAAGGCGTGATAATGACACCGCATGCGTGTATGCCCGTATTTCGGAGGGAGCCCTCCAATACTTTCGCTTGGTTGAGAGCCTCCCCTGTGCCATCTTTTAGGCTAGCCATCTCCCGGAGCGATTGCGCCTTGTCATAGTCGTCCCCACGGAAAGATTCGCGGAGCGCCTTGTCATCCAGACCTAGGATTTTTGCCAAACTTTGGTTGTCGGGCACCTGCTTGGTCATTTTATCCGCCTCTTCAAAGCTGAGGTCCAAGGCACGCGCGGCGTCCTTAATAGCAGATTTGGCCGCCATGGAGCCGTAGGTGATGATTTGGGCCACTTGGCTCGCCCCGTATTTGTCTATGACGTATTGGATCACCTTGTCTCGGCCCCTATCGTCAAAGTCAATATCAATATCCGGAAGGCTGACCCGGTCTGGGTTGAGAAATCTCTCAAACAGCAAATCGTAAGCAATGGGGTCCACGTTCGTAATCCCAATGCAGTATGCGACGGCCGATCCTGCTGCTGAACCCCGCCCAGGCCCTACACTCACTCCCATATCTCGAGCCGCACGACAGAAGTCCTGAACAATTAAGAAATAGCCCGGATAGCCCGTGCGCTCAATGGTCGCCAACTCAAAGTCCAATCGCTCTTGAACCTCTGGGGTGATTTCTCTATAGCGGCCTTTAGCCCCTTCAAGGGTTAAGTGGCGTAGGAACGCATTTTCTCCGCGTTTACCACCGTCTTGGGCGTCTTCTGGGTGGACAAACTCGGATGGAATATCAAACTTTGGCAAGAGGACATCCCGCGCCAGAGCATAGTTTTCCACCTTGGCTGTGATTTCCTGCAAGTGGTCCAATAGCTCGGGAGCATCGGCAAAGCGCTGGGCCATTTCAGCCCGAGTAGGCAGGTAAAACTGGTCGTTGGGGAAACCATAGCGGAAGCCTCGTCCACGTCCAATGGGGGTTGCTTTTTTCTCGTTTTCCTTGACACATAGCAAAATATCATGGGCTTCAGACTCTTGCTGATCGAGGTAGTAGGCGTTGTTAGCGGCTATGGCCTTGACCCCATGTATAGCGCAAAACCGAAGAAGGGCCTCGTTGATAACGTCTTCTTCGGGCAAGCCGTGTCGATTGATTTCGGCATAAAAATCCTCCCCAAAGAGGTCTTTATACCACAGAAAAGCTTCCTCGGCCTGCTTTTCGCCGACATTTAGCAGCAACTGGGGCACTTCACCGTAGAGGCCTCCCGTCGTGCAAATCACACCGTCCACGTGTTGCGCGAGCAATTCCTTGTCAATCCGAGGCACGTAGTAGAAACCTTCAATAAACGCAGAGGAGCTGAGGCGAGCCAAGTGGTGGTAGCCCGTTTTATTCTTTGCAAGGAGTGGGATTTGATAGCCATCGTCTTTTTGGCTTTTGTCCAAACGATCACGGCATACATAGGCCTCATAGCCCAAAATGGCTTTCAATTCAGGTTGACCTTCTGGGCGCGACTTATTGTGATCGCTGACCGCTTTCACAAATTGGAAGGCGCCCATCATATTGCC
>DLWR01000099.1 GCA_003444795.1 Cryomorphaceae bacterium | reverse complement strand
CTTGTGTTCGTTGTGCATGTGAAAGGCACGAAGAGGCGCTTGTACGTCTAGCAGTTTGAGCAGTTTGCCGGTGGTTCGGGTATCCTCGGCGTACACCACATCCGCGCTTTTCAAGACCTCCAAGGCTCGAAGCGTGATATCCCCAAGGTTGCCTAGTGGGGTTGGAACGAGGATGAGTTTTCCCATGCGTTTGGCTTATTCGAATCGCGCAAAAACCAACGCGAGAAAGCGTTCCGCGAACTCAGGTTTTTGCGTCCAATCGTAGTCTGGGTAGACCGCGTTCTCCAAAAAAGTTTCACACTCTTCTTTGCTCTCCATGGTGGCTAAGGCAGCAACTACGCGTTGAAAATCATCGTCTTCGCCATTGAAGAGGTGTTTTACAAAGGCGACGCGGTCGTTTAGACCCACTTTCAAGCCGGCATAGCGTGCGTTGACGCTTTTAGCCGAACCTACTCCAGGCCCTGCAGGCGCAGGCGTGGTAGCGCTAGCAAGAGGGGCCTCGGATTCTGCGGGCACTGCGGGAGGCGTTGGTGCGGCAACGGCCTCAGGCGTTGTTTCAGCCAGAACGGGCTTGGGAGGCGCAATGGGGGCTTCCGTGGCAGGAACGGCTTCAGAGACCTTGGTTTGAGCGACAGATGCTGAAGCGGCGGAGCGCGCAGCCTCCTCGGCGCGTTGAATTTGGGCGAGTAGAGCAGCTTGGGCGGTAGCCGCTGCCGCATGAATTTCGGCTTCAGCTTGCTGCTGAATGGCCGACAATTTGCCACGAAGGGCCTGTCGGTGGGCATCGGTCCATAGGCTTCCAAGCTCAGAAAGCTGAGCACTGGTGGGCGTTTCGGACTGTAATGCTTGACGTAAAGCGGAAATGGAATCAGCGAGAGACATTCGACAGGGGTTTGTGAGCAGAGTGGTAGATTTGTGCGGCACCGAAAAGTACAAAATGTTCGAAGAGCACACAGAAGTTCCCACGCGTCGTTCCGGATGGATAGAAGTCATCGCGGGGTCTATGTTCTCTGGTAAGACAGAAGAACTCATACGCCGTGCCAAACGTGCGCAAATCGCCAAACTTTCCGTGCAAATTTTTAAGCCGGGTATCGATACACGCTATTCTGACGAAGCGGTGGTCACGCATGACCGCGCGTCTTTTGAGTGTCAATTGGTGGAAAGTTCGGACCAGCTGCACCTCTTGGCTGCGGGGTATGACGTTGTGTGCATTGACGAGGCCCAGTTCATGGACGAGGGCGTGGTGGAAGTGGCCAACAAGCTTGCTAATGCTGGAACGCGCGTCATTATCGCCGGATTGGATATGGACTTTAGCGGAAAGCCTTTTGGCCCTATGCCGAATCTCATGGCGGTGGCTGAGTTTGTGACAAAAGTGCACGCCATTTGTGTCCGCACGGGGGAGCTCGCGCAGTATTCTCACCGATTAGAATCCGAACAAGGCACCATTCTTCTGGGGTCTCAAAACGAATACGAGCCGGTTTCGCGCGCCGTGTTCGTGCAATTGCAGAACGAATCTTCCTCCCATGTTTCCGGCTCTACGGATTGAAGAGTTTGCGCAGCGCTTGAGTGCTGACATACTTTATCGCGGCGAGGCGCCGACCCTTGAGGCCATTTCCACGGATAGCCGTCAGGCATTATGGTTCCGTCCGACAGCCTTTTTCGCTCTAAAAACGCAAAGCGGTGATGGGCATGCCTATGCCAAAGAGGCGCTCTCCCAGGGCGCGGTGGCCTTGGTGATCGAGGGGCTGTCCGACTATCGCCAAGAGGCGCTTGAGGCCGCGGCCGAAGCCGGGGCTTGGGTGCTGGTGGTGGATTCGGGCTGGAATGCCTTGCACCGCTTCGCCGCGGCCCACAGAAAGTTGCTTCAGGGGCAGGTGGTGGGAATCACGGGGAGCAACGGCAAGACCACGGTCAAAGAATACCTCTACCATTTGCTGGGCGATCGGGAAGTGGCGCGTTCGCCGCGCAGTTTTAATTCTCAACTGGGCGTGCCCTTGACGGTACTTGCTACAAATCCACATGCAAGGCTCTTACTTGCGGAAGTAGGAGTGAGCGAGGTGGGGGATATGGCGCGTTTGGCTTCCTGGTTGCGTCCAGATGTGGGCATTTTCACCTCTTTGGGGGCAGCCCATGATGCGGGTTTTGCCCACAGAGCCCAAAAATTAGCCGAAAAAGCAAGCCTCTTTGCCTCCTGTGCCTGGGCAATTTCCCCCGCAAGTCAGCCGGAAATTGCGCAAGCTTTGGCGGAGCATACCCGAGTATGGCAGTTTGCGTGGAATGCCCCTCATTTGGAGGCGGATGTACACTTTGAGTGGTCGGGCGGAACGCTGCGGTGGAGTGTTGCAGAATTGAAGGTTTCGGGTGAGGCAAGTTGCCCCCCTTTTGAAGCCATTGAGGCCCAAAATGTGGGCGCGGCGCTCAGTTTTATTTTGGTTTCGGGCGCACGTTGGAATCCGGCCGCTTTGCAGGACGTTTTGTCGGCGGGCTTGAGGCTTGAGCGTTTGGCGGGCATCAACGACTGGACCTTGCTGAACGACAGCTATTCCTCGGATGCCGATTCGCTGGAGTGGGCCTTGGAGACCTTGGGCCGTTCGGAGAAATCACCCAAGCTAGCCTTGGTGGCCGCCCCGGAAAACATGGAAAATTTTGGTGCGTGGATGACGGAAGCGGTCCGGCGCCACCACTTGGACGATTGGTTGGGCATTGGCCCCGGTACAGAGGAAGCTGGGGGGCATTGGCCGAGTGTGGAAGCCTTTTTGGCCGATACGCCGAGGATGCAGGGACCGAGTTCGGGCACGCTCCTGCTGAAAGGGCCCCGGAAAGCCGGATTGGAGCGCATCCTGCCCTTCCTGCGTAGCCAGCACCACGATACACAGATTCGCCTGGATTTAGAGGCTTTGGCGGGCAATTTGCGGCATTACCGAGGCCGATTGACCGGTCAGCGCGTCATGGCCATGGTCAAGGCGAATGCCTATGGATTGGGCGCGGTCACGGTGGCCAAGGCCTTGGCGAAGCACCATGTTGACTACTTCGGCGTGGCCTATTCCGATGAAGGGGTGGCCTTGCGCAAAGCAGGGATCACACAGCCCATTATGGTTATGAATCCGGGGGAGCAAAGTGTGGAAGTCCTTTTGGAGCACCGCTTGGAACCCGAAGTATTTAATTGGACCTCTTTGGAGCGCTACGGGCAAGCCTTTCTGCGGCATCCCGGTGAGGTACCAGGACGATTGCACATCAAGGTAGACACTGGGATGCACCGCTTAGGCTTTTTGCCGGACCAAGGCGCGGCTGTGGCCGAAGCGCTGCGGACCTATCCAGGAATAGAGGTGGTTTCTGTGATGAGCCATTTGGCTTCCGCAGAAGATCTTACCCAAGATGCGTTTACGCGCCACCAATTTGACGCTTTTGAACGATTCTATGCCGCTTTCACGGCAGCTTTAGGTTATGAACCTTTGAAGCAGCTCGCAAACACCCCAGGGGCTTCACGACACCCCTACCTCCTGGGCGATATGGTTCGATTGGGCATTGGCTTGTACGGGGATTCGGCGGTCCAGGAAGATAGAGCCTTGCTGCAACCCGTCGTGTATGTGCATACCCAAATTTCCAATCTCCAAGAACTGCCTGCCGGTGAAGGAATTTCCTACGGACATGGCGATGCCGCCCCTCATCCCCGTCAGATAGCCACGTTGCCCATGGGCTATGCGGATGGATTTCCACGCATTTTAAGCGACGGCCACGGGGAAGTGGTCATTCATGGAAAACGCTGTCCCGTGGTGGGCAAGGTTTGCATGGATATGACGCTGGTAGATGTGACCGGTTTACAGGTGGCCATAGGCGATTCTGTGGAAATACTAGGGGCGGATATGACCCTGAGTGAATTTGCACAGCGTTCTGGCACGATTTCCTACGAAGTACTTACACGCCTTTCTGAGCGTTTAGGAAGAACGGTATGGAACCCCAACGCTTGATACATCGCCTCTTCCTGAGCCTTTGGGTGCTCTTTTTACCGTTTTGGGATTTTGGTGCGGGCGTTGCGCTGGTCCTAGCGTTTTTGAGTGCCGTCTTGCCGAATCTTCAAGCGGCCAAACAAAAATGGTTAGATAGTGCCTCCTTCTGGCTACTGTGGGGCATCGTCCTCATGGTGGGGGCGGGGAGCATCTTGCACGAGGGGGCATCCTTGCAAACGCATTTGCGTCTGCTGCCTATCGTCCTACTTTTTTGGGCCTTTGATCGAGAAACCATCCAACGAAGCCTGCCTTTAGGGGCATCTGTAGTGATGCTGTACTTGCTGGTGGGCGGCCTTATTCGACTGTGGGAGGGGGCGGATGCCTCTGTGTTGGTCTATCGAGGCTTGCTGGCGGGCCTGCACCAACATGTCTATTTGGGCACGTATCTCTTACTCGGTGCTGTCGCGGTACATCAGAGTGCCTTTTCCTCGCGGTTAAAAGCAATCTATTGGGCCATTACCCTGCTCTTCTTGGGCTTGCTAGGGGCTAAAATGCTCATGGCCAGCGCCTTTCTAGCTGCACTTTGGTGGGTATATCGCGCCAAACACCTTCCGCGCTGGGCCGTTCCTGCAGCCGTTTTGCTCCTGCTTGGATTTGGACTTGCCCAAGGGCTTTCCGAAGGCCGCGCTCTTGGCCATGTCTTGAAGCCGGTGGACCCGTATTGGGCTACGGGGTCGGTGGATACTCGGGTCGTTCAGGCCAAAGCTGCGCTAAAAGCTTGGGCAGAAAAACCCTGGCTGGGCTGGGGGCCGGCGGACAAACAAGCAGCCCTGGAGGGCGTGTATGCGGAATGGAACTATCGATTTGGACTGAAGCGCCACTTGAATGTCCACAACCAATTTCTCGAATGGACCCTCAGTTATGGACTCGTCGGTTTAGGCCTCTTGCTGGTGGCGGCCATGGCGGGCATCCGCCGTCTGCCCAAGGCGCCTTGGGGCCTCATCCTACTCTACTTTGGAAGCCTGTGGCTGACCGAAAGTTTCATGGAGCGCTCGCTCGGAGTAGCGCTCTTTGCTTTAGTATGGGCCTGGATGGCAGATCAGGCAAATCTTAGGGAGGAGGACTAACGGCCGGCGCGTTCGGCCATCTTGCCAAGAGCAGCAGCCATGTGCTGACGCAATTCCTCTAGACGCACGGGTTGTTCGCCTTGGTATAAAAACGCAATCAAAAGGGGTGCTTTGTCTTTAAAGTGATCTAGCCGTTCAAGTCGATAGGATTCGCGCAACAAACGCTTGATGCGGTTGCGGTCCACGGCGTGTTTAAAGCGACGTTTAGGCGCGCCTACCATGACTTGTGCACCGCGCTCCAAAGGCCACGGAGAGACCATCCAGAGCACCGAAATCGGCCCTTGCTGAAAGCGCTTTCCCTGCTCAAAAAGCGCAGAAATACGATTGCGAAGCTTCAGCTTTTCCTCTCGGGGGAAACGCTGATCACTCACTTTCCCTTGTTGGCTTCTTCGATGTATGCGTCTAAGGCTTGGCTCATCGAGGTGAACTTGGGCGTGGGCACTTGAATGTCCAAACGCAACTGATTCTCTTCCATCGCCTGGTGCGTCGTATTGCCGAATGCCGCAATCCGCGTCTTGTCCTGCTTGAAATCCGGGAAGTTCTTGAACAAGCTGCGAATGCCTTCTGGGCTGAAGAAAACCAAAATATCGTACTTCACGTCGCTCAAATCACTCAGGTCTGAAGCTACCGTGTGGTACATGGTCGCACGTGTCCACTTGATATTGCCTTTGTCTAAAAGCTCCGGGATATCAGGGTTGAGAATATCCGAAGTGGGCAACAAGAAGTGCTCGCCGCGCTGTTTTTTTAGGGTGGGGATAAGGCCTGCCAAATTGCCCGTACCTGGGTAAATTTTACGTTTGCGGTAGGGTACAAATTTCTGGAGGTAGAAAGCTACGGCTTCCGAAACGCAGAAATACTTCCACTCGGGATTGACGGCCACGCGCATTTCCTCACACATGCGGAAGAAATGGTCAATGGCATTGCGCGAAGTGAAAATGAATGCTTTAAACTCAGCGAGGTGCACTTTGTCTTTGCGGAAGTCCGCGGCAGCAACGCCCTTTACCTCAATAAATGGTCGGAAATCAATCTTCACCTTATGCTTATCCGCTAGCTGAGTGTAGGGATTATTGCCGCCTTGGGGTTCGGGTTGTGATACCAGGATGCTTTTAACTTTCATGGGATTGAAAAAGTAGGATCCAAAAAATAGGGCTTGCTTCGAGGGTGCAAAGGTACAAAATTGCTAAATACCAAGGGGCATTTGCATCTTTTATATAGCGGTAAAATGCCCGAAATAAGCCAATTACATACAGCAAAAGCCCCAAAATTACCACCCCGATAAAGAAGGGTTCGAGGATAGATTTTTGGGAGTGGGTGCTGACTAAAAACCAAAGCAAAAAGGGCAAGGCAATCCACAAGGCGGGCAAGAAGGAGAAGCGCTCACTCCAATGGCGCCAATGCAAGCGGTGGCTTTCCCAAAGAAGTCCAAACAGGCTGTGTACCAGAATTTGGCTCACGAGAGCAACGAGTGGCAGGACTAAAAGACCATACCAAGGCCCTTGGTAGCCGGGAACTAGGTGGGGCATGCTATCGGGACCCAAGATGATGAAGGCCAGGACACTCAACAGGCCGACCATGAGAAAATTAGGCACCCATAAGCGGGTCGAAGCATCCTCAAATCGGGTAAATCTTCGCAATACGTGGGCCCAGCGGTTGCTTTCCTTGGGCGCTTGTTGCAAGAGGAGGCCCATCACCAAGGTCAACCCAGCCGCCACCCAAAAAAGGGCATCGGAGGGAGGGGTTCGGAGCGAACCCTCCAACGCAGTGGGAAGACCTGAGGGATGCATGGAGTGCAAAGGTAGAAGGGTTGAAGGGTTTAAGGAGTTTAAGTGAATACTCCCGGCGTTTTAAAGGCTACTGTG
>DLWR01000100.1 GCA_003444795.1 Cryomorphaceae bacterium | reverse complement strand
TGGCAAAGGCAAAATCGCGCACGTTGTCGGCCTTGAAAATCCACGTCTTCTTTCCTGTGGCTTTGGCCTTGGCTTCAGGTTTTTCGGCGGCACGCGCTTCTTCTTCGGTAACGATAATCACCGGATTATCAAAGCTTTGACGCGCTTGAGCTAAACGTTTGCGTTGGGTGGCATTCAGGATGCTAGACTCATTGGTCAATACACCCGTTGCTGCCACGATATGGTCCTCCGGAACGGTAATCGACACCTTGTAATCGCCAAAGGGCAGGGTGAATTCACCTTGGCCGAGGAATTGCTTGTGTTGCCAGCCCACATTGTCGCCATAGACGGCCATGCGGGGAAAGAATTGGGCAATGGTGTATAGCGTGTTGTTTTCCTCGTCAAAATGCTCGTAGCCACTGCGACCACCATCCGTCATGCGGTTGTTGATGGTGTAGTGCCAGTCGATCTTGAATCGGTAAGAGGCGCCAGGCTTCAAAGGGCTAGGAAGGTCCACACGCATCATGGTGTTCACAATGGTGTAGGCGCCTCCTGTGACACCGTCAATGACAAAGCCACCCTCAAATTGGTCGATGTAGCGTTCTTGAACCTGCTCGGGGGTGATGCTCTTGGGTAGTTCGCTGGTGCGGCTTTGGGCCGTCATTGAGCCGGGTTTGCGCATGTTTTGATCCAACTGAACCCAGAGGTAGGTCAGCACATCCGGACTGTTGTTGGTGTAGGTAATCCACTCACTTCCGTCAATGCGGTGCTTGGTCTCGTCGAGCGTAATGCTCATGTCATAGCTCGCCTTGTTTTGGTAGTATTCGTGACCGGGGGCGCCGGAGGCGGTGCGGTAGGCATTTGGGGTAGGAAGTTCCTGCTCCAGTTGGCGGAACTTGCTGGTGGAAATGCGTTCGGTAGGAACACCTTGTGCCAGGACCGAATGGCCCAAAACCACTGCGGAAAGGAGGAATAGAATGCGCTTCATCCGTTGAAAATTTGAAAAATCAGAAAGCCAAATGTAAGGCAACACCTAGGCTCATAGCGCCCAGAACCAATGCGATATCGCGAAGGGACCAGCCCAACTGCTCTAGGATGGCTCGGAGCAAGAAGAGTGCGGCTACTACCGCCAACTGTCCGCCCTCCACACCAGCCGTGAATCCAAGCCACAGTTCCCATGTGAACGCCCCTTCGGGAACCATGACCGCAAAGTCGCTCCAAAAGGCCGCACCATGAATCAACCCAAAGACCCCGGCGAGGATCCAAAGTTTGGCCCGGGGCTGATGAACCCCTTTCAGCCAGACCAAGCGACCGGCAGTAATCCATAGTGTGGCCAGAACGGCCCATTCCACCCAGTTTTTATCCAGTGGAATGTCCGCCAAGGCCTGAATCGCCATGGCCAGGGTGTGCGTAAGGGTAAATGCGCTCAAGGCAGCTAGCCATGACTTCCAACTTTTGAAGGGAATAGGGGCCATCAGGGCCACGATGAAGAGCAGGTGGTCCCAAGCATGAAGGTCTACGATGTGGTAGAATCCAAGCTCCAGGTAGAGAGAAAATGCGTCGCTCATTGGATGACAAAGGAGGTTTGGTCCGCGTGTAAAAGGGCGTGTTGGCTGTAGCCATCGGCTGTTTTACGAACGGCGTAGACATTTTTGTGATCGTCAAAAAGTTCCATTAAACTCGTGTCTTCCAGGGTGAACGGGGGCTTTGCATCAAAGGAATAGGTGACTTCAATCGACTCCGGAGAATAGGCGTAGCTCAAGGTCACGCGAATGGGGATTGTTTTGGGCTTCTTGCCCTGGGTGACGCGAATGTGGCCCCAGAGGTAATCTGCTACGGTACTGCCATTAGCGGTTACTGCGCTCAATCTAATGGGTTCTTTTTTGGAACGTGCGAGCGCATCTTCCAGGTCATCCGTGAAGATGGTTTTTTTAACCACCCAGTGATTCTTTGAAGCCTGCACGAGGGTGGCGGAGGAGAGGTGTAGGGGGTGCACGTCGGTTGACATTCCAGCAACGACGAGGAGCGCTGTCAACAAGTGAATGAGAGGCTTCCAATTCATGCTTTGAAAATACATTCAGTCTGGGGGTCATGCATCACACATTTCTAATAAATATGTGCCATCTTGAGGTATGTCTTATCCCTACCAAGTGAAAAGTGCCCAAGACTATGAACGGGCCTACAAACAAGCGCTAGAAAACCCTGAGGGCTTCTGGGAAGAAGTGGCCCAAAACTTTCAATGGAAAAAGCCTTGGCACACGGCTTTGTCCTGGGATTTTGAGGGGCCTAATGTTCGATGGTTTGACGGGGCTACGCTGAACATCACGGAAAATTGTCTGGATCGGCATGCACGTTCCACGCCTGACCGGGTGGCCTTGCAGTGGGAGCCCAATGACCCGAGTGAGTCGGGCGTTTCCTGGACGTATGCTGAATTGTTGGAACGCGTGGAAGCCTATTGCCATGTCCTCACCAATCGTGGCATCCAAAAAGGGGACAGGGTTTGTCTGTACATGGGTATGATTCCGGAGCTGGCCGTGGCGGTGCTGGCCTGTGCGCGCATCGGCG
>DLWR01000201.1 GCA_003444795.1 Cryomorphaceae bacterium | reverse complement strand
CTTCAAGGCTTTAGCCAATATGCCCATGAATGAATGGCTGAATGGAGACTCCGTAGGATGGCTTTGGGTAGACGTTCAAGAGGTACAGGCTAAATCTCAATCAGTCCATGACTTGGACGGGCTCCGCAAACTAACCTCTGAGGTTGATTCGCGGGTTCAAACGGCCCTTGAACCCTTATTTGCCAAGGGCCAAGTTCCGATTCTGATCGGGGGTGGCCACAA
The DNA here is from genome assembly GCA_003444795.1 of Cryomorphaceae bacterium. Taxonomy (GTDB): domain Bacteria; phylum Bacteroidota; class Bacteroidia; order Flavobacteriales; family Schleiferiaceae; genus TMED14. Next base: position 2,760 of record DLWR01000201.1, on the reverse strand, counting down.
CAACGCCTACCCCCTCTTGATGGCCGCAGCAAAAGCAGGGGGTCCACTCCATGCGCTTAATTTTGATCCCCACCCAGATGTGCGTGCACTCGAAGGACGTCACAGTGGAAACGGCTTTAGCTACGCCAAAGCAGCAGGCGCACTAGATCGATACGCCGTTTTAGGTTTGAGTGAACACGGTGTGAATGAAGCCAGTTTGAGCGCGTTAAAGGAGACGAAAGACTGGACCTATGAGACCTATGAGTCATGGGGCATTCGCGGTGAGCAATCCCTGGATCAAGCCCGCGAGCGGCTCCTACAGCATGTACAAGTGGGTCGGTTTGGCTTAGAAGTTTGTGCGGATGGAATCGCTTCCTGCCCAAGCAGTGCCATGAGCCATGTGGGCTGGTCTTGGATGGATGTGGCAGAAACTGCCTACCGAGCAGGTCAAACCGGGCAATGTACCTACCTCCACCTCGCTGAAGCCTCCGTAGGTCTCGCACGTCCATCTGAGCAAATGGCCTTAGCGAAATCTGTGGCCTACAGCGCCATTCAGTTCATCCGAGGCTGCCAAAATCTCCCCTGGTAATGCCCATGCTTGAATGTGTGGTGAATGTTTCAGAGGGGCGGCGCTCCGAGATTCTTGACACACTTTCCTACGAAATTCAGCAGCCCACAGGCGTCTATCTCTTGCACGAAGACCGCGGTTGGGATGCCAATCGCACCGTTTTCACGTTGGCGGGATCTCCGGAAGGCCTGTTAGCCGCATTAACCCGCCTAGCCCAGGGTTGCCTGGAACACATCGATATGCGGCATCAATCCGGCATACACCCTAGAATTGGGGCCTTAGATGTGTGCCCCATTGTCCCTATGCGGCCGGAGGACAAGGTAGCAGCTCATGCCCTAGTGGCCTTGCTCGCTCAGGCATTTAGTGCGTTGGGCATTGGAGGCTGGTTCTATGCGCAAAGTGCCCATCAACCTGACTTTGACCTATTAGCTCGCGTTCGGAACGGCGAATACGAAGGGGTGGCCGACCGGGCCTCCACCTTTGATTTTGGGGTGTACAATCCGCGGTTTGGGGCGATGGCATTGGGGGTTCGGCCCTTTCTGCTCGCGTACAACATCAATGTCACGGGGCTGTCTTTGGGCCAGGTTAAAGACATTGCAAAGGATGCTCGCGAGTCAGGATCCCGAGGCATGAAAGGCCTGCGTGCGATCGGCTGGGAAACCCCAGAATTTAACTGCCTACAGGTCAGCTGCAACTTGGTCGATCTTGACGTCCTTCGGCCGAAGGCCTTGTTTGAACGCATATCTACGGATGTAGCGCAGCTTGGAGGAGAAACCATGGGATCAGAACTGATTGGCCTTGCTCCTGCGTTTGCATTTTCCGATTACACTAGCATGGAGGAGGCCTGTGCACATTTGGGCTTGGATGCCTTGGCGCCCTTTGACCCATCGACCCGAATTTTAGAGCAAATCTTGGCCAGCAAGCGCCTCCTATCCAAGAATTAGCGCTTCGGAATCAGAGGATCCACCACCCGGTAAAAGAGCGGCGGAATGAGCGACAGCAGCATCATCGCCGGATAACCCGCGGGCATTTGGGGCGCTTCTTCGTGGTGCTGTAAGGCAGGGTATTCCTTGTGTGGACTGGCATGATGGTCACTGTGGCGCGTGAGTTCAAACAGCAGAAAACGTCCCATCGGATGGTTTGAATTCCATGAATGAACGGGGGTAGCGGTTTCGTACCGAAGGTCGCTCAGTTTTTTTCGGGCCAAACCATAGTGCTCGATGTAGTTCACGGTCTCCAGAAGCAAGAATCCCACGACACTCCCACCTATAAATGGAAGAAGCGCAGTAGGTTCCGTCCAACCTATCGCCAACAGCAGTACGATTTCCCACATGAGAAGGCGTGCCATTCGCGGCGCATCCAACGCCCATGCCGAGCACCAAACCCCTACTACACTGCGCAGCCAAAAGGCATACACAGATTCCCCTTTGCGGGCAGAAGATGGATCTTCCGGGGTGGCAACGTGTTTGTGATGTCCCCAGTTGTGGTCAATAAAGAACTGACCATATAAACTAGTCACCAATAGACCCTGCGCGAGCGTTTGATAGTGTTTTTCGCGACGGTGTCCCAGTTCATGAGCCGTATTGATCGCCAGAGACCCCGCCGAAACCCCGTAGGCCGTGATATGCCCCACGAGGCTCAGCCCATCGCCTCCAGCGATGTCCTGTGGGACCGTGGTGACAAACAGCCAAAGGACCCACAGATGCGCGGGAACGACCATGACGAGTACAGCGTCAAACCATGCCGAGCGTTCCCAACGTTCGAGCGTGGCGTCGGGGGCATTTTGGGACCGAGGTGGCAGTACGACTTCCAGAAAGGGTACAAAACCAAAGGACTAGGCCAAGGCAGAAAAACTCCACCAACCCGTATGACTCAAGGCCCACCAAACAGATAGGGTAAGCGTAAAAGCAAGTAAATAACGTAGGTAACTCATAGATTCTCCGGCAACTACGGAAAAGTAGGAAGTTCTCCATGAACGTCCAAGACCTCCATGCGGACAAACATTTCTTCGCTGTACCAGCCGTGCTTACGGGTTTTTTGGACCATAGGGCGGTGCTGCTGACTTTGGTAGGCAAAGGCATCGAGCTCCGCGGCTGAGTTCCAAAGGCTCAGGGTAGCTTGTTCGATAAGGGGGTATTCCCCAACCCCTTTGGCATAGCGCAATCCAGGATGGCGTTCTACGTTTCTGGAGACTGCTGGAACATTCCACCAAA
>DLWR01000094.1 GCA_003444795.1 Cryomorphaceae bacterium | reverse complement strand
CATAGGTCGCAAGCCTTCTAGCGCGTTCGCCATGCCCACCTCTTCCGACATTCCCCGGCGGTTGCCTGCAAAGCAAATCAAACGTTTGTAACCGGCCTTCGCCACACGTGGAATCATTTCGCTGTAGCGGGCATGAAGGGCCGAATGGTATTCCGGATGAATAAATCCATCCACCAGGTTGAGCTCTGCGCCATTGCACATGGACGAATCCAATCCGTGCTTTTTCAATACATGCCAATCCTCCGGGCCCACCAAGTCAATGGCGTCCAGACCTAGCTCCACGGCGGCGCCACAGAGTTGGTCTAGGCTCCAGCCACTTAGGCACCATCGCGCAAAACTGGTCTTGTAGCTGAGGTTGGACGGGCGCTTGGTTTGCCAAAGCATAGGGTTTGCCGGCAGCTCTCCATGCGAAGACGCACCCAGCAGCGGAGCCGTCGCCAGGCTGGCGCTTGCTCCGGCAAGAGTTTTTAAAGCTTTGCGGCGATCCATCCAGTTTTAGGCAGCGTGGCGCTTGCGCATGAACATATACAATCCAGCAAAAGCCCCCGTTAAAATCATCGGAAGAAAGAGGGTCGTGCGGAGAACCGTTCGACCCGCTTCCACATCGTTCATATCCCCTACCAAGCCTTCATAGTAACCTCCCATCGCTTGCATGTACAGAGAAACGGCAAACATGCCTGCCGCGCCCATCACGGACAGACCTACAGCACCTGTATTAGGCAGGTTTTCCGCCACGAAGCCAATCATGGTCGGCCAAAAGAAGGTCACGCCCAAGCCAAAAACCGCCGCACTTACGAAGAGCATTCCGCCATCTTGAGTCGCTAACAAATACAGACCTAGGGTGGAGATAAGTGCAGACCCAAGCAGCATGCCCGTGGGCTTTAGCGTTTTCACCACACCCCCTGCCAAGCCACGGCCCAGGGTCATGACGCCAGAGGAAATGAAGAGGATGAGAATGGCATTTTCGGACACGGAATGCAATAAAACATCAATGTACTGGCCCGTGAAGAGTTCCGTAATGGAGGTGCCAAGCATGCAAATCATCATGAAGAGGAAGAGCGGCTGGAAGAGGTTCTTATACATGTCCGCCTCCGAAACCCCAGATTTGACGCGTTCCGTAACGGGGAATTCCGCCTTACTGAACAAGTAACCGTAAATCGCCAAGGGTATCAACATCGTGCCCATTTGCGCTTGCCAACCTAGTCCTAGGTTGGTGAATGTGAAGCTGATCAAGGTGCCCAGAACGATGCCGCCTGGGAACCAAAGGTGGAAGTGGTTGAGTTTAGTCGTCTTATTCTCCGGATAAATGGAAGCCACTAGCGGGTTGCACACCGCTTCCACCATGCCATTGCCCAAACCAATCATGAGCGTAGACAGGAAGAGGCTGAGGTAGCCATTGGCAAAGATGGTCAGCAGGATACCACCCAAATGCATCAAGAATGCTAAATACATCAGGGGCTTCATTCCCAAGCGATCGACCAACATGCCGCCGATGACCATAGAAATAGGAAATCCCCAAAAAGCCGTGGCCGCAATCGTACTTATCTGAATGTCCGTCAGGGCAAACTGGCCTTGGAGGTCATTTAAAATACCCGCCCGAATGCCAAAACTCAGCGATGTAACCACCAATGCAAAACAGCTGGCGATAAATAAACTTCTGCGATCCATGAGATATGTATAGGTTTTTAGATCTTGTAGTAACCCGAATGTAGGGAACAAATTGTTACTTTGACACTTACTAAGGATAACTATCTGTGAAAGCACTTAAATACGGAATGATCGGTGGAGGACCTGGTTCCTTCATTGGAAATGTCCACCGAATTGCCGCCCGCATCGACGGCCTCTACACCTTGACGGCCGGGGCTTTTTCGAGCGATTTTGCCAAATGCCAGGAGACCGCAGCCGAACTAGGCGTCGCCCGTCCCTACCCTTCTTGGTCTGCTATGCTCGAAGGCGAAGCCGCCCTTCCCGCCGACGAACGCATCGAGGCAGTTGTCATTGTGACACCTAATCATGTACATGCCGCTCCCGCCATCGCAGCCCTAGAGGCCGGCTTTCACGTCATCCTGGACAAGCCTCTGTGTGTATCCTTGGAGGAGGCGCGTGCCATCGAAGCAGCCGTTCAGCACGCTTCCGCACGCGGCATTCACTTCTGCTTGACCCATACCTATTCCGGATATCCTATGGTCAAAGAGGCCCGAGCCCGGGTCGCTGCCGGTGAGTTAGGCAAAGTCCGAAAGATCTACGTCGAATACCCCCAAGGCTGGCTATCTACCTTCTTGGAGGGCGAGGGCCAAAAGCAAGCCGCGTGGCGCACGGACCCCACGCGCTCTGGTCGCGTCGGTGCCATGGGCGACATTGGTACCCACGCCTTCCAATTGGCCGAATACGTCTCCGGCGAAACCATCACCGAAGTCTGCGCCGACCTCCGCGCCGTCGTCCCGGGCCGTGCCTTGGACGATGACGGCGCTGTCCTCTTCCGCACCGCCTCCGGCGCCTCCGGCGTCCTCATGGCCACCCAGGTGGCCGCCGGCGAGGAGAACAACCTCCGCATCCGGGTTTTTGGCGAAAAGGGCGGACTCGACTGGCAGCAGGCCGACAACAACAGCTTGCTCCTAAAACCCTTAGAG
>DLWR01000154.1 GCA_003444795.1 Cryomorphaceae bacterium | reverse complement strand
CTCTTCCGATCTCGGATTCGCTGGCGGTCTGAACAATGCCCAGTTTTTCAATCTGGACATCAATGGGGATGGAACACAGGACCTGATCGTTTTTGACCGGGAAGGCAGCCGCTGGTTGCCCTTTCAACGCATCAACGGGCAATGGCGCTACCGTCCGCTTTGGAAAGAGCATTTTCCTGCGGTAAACAACTGGGTGGTCTTTGCGGATTATTCTTGCGATGGTATTCCGGATCTCTTTTGTTCCGTCGTTAACGGAGTCGGTGTCTATGAATCGAGCCGGGTCAATGGATTCGTGCACTACACCTGGGCCTTGAGCGGTACCTACCTCTACTCTACGTACACCTCGGGGACGAATCCCATCAATTTGCTGGTCGCCTCTACGGATGTGCCCGCGATTCGAGACGTGGACGGCAACGGGACGGTGGACATCCTTACGTTTGGACAACAGGCGACCGCCGTTGAATTTCACAGCAACGCCAGTTCCTGCGGGTTGGACTTTAACCGTGCCGATGCCTGTTGGGGGGATTTCTTGGAAAACAATTTGACCAATGCCATCACGATCGATGCTTGCACGGGCAGCTTGGGTGCGGGAGGACTGGCGGAAGGTGGCTTGCATTCCGGATCCACATTGCTCGCCACGGATTTGACCGGCAATGGATTGCTGGATGTCCTGCTTGGGGATGTCAGCTTCACCACGGCAGTAGCCGGATTTAATGTGGGCACTACGGCGGTTGCCAACATTGAGTCTCAAGACAGCACCTTTCCCAGCGCCTCTATCCCCGTGCACTTGATTTACCCCATGTTTTCGGAGGTGGATATAGACTTAGATGGAAGCCCCGAATTGATTGCCGCGCCCACCATGCCCATGAACGTGAGCGATACTTGTATTTGGCTCTATGATAATACCGGAACGGCTTCTGCGCCGGTGTGGACGTTGGCAGATTCTAGCTACCTACAAGGCCAAATGCTTGACGCGGGCCGCTATGCCGTGCCTTATCTCGCGGACTTAAACACAGACGGTCTCCTGGACCTACTTGTAGGCACCTCACATGGAGTTGAATATTGGAAAAATGTGGGCAGTGCCAGCCATCCAGACTGGCAACTCACACCCATGAGTGTTTCCGCTCAGGCCCAAGCATCCCTCAAATCAGAATGGTGTGCGCCCTCGGCTGCTGACTTGAACGGAGACGGCCTGTTGGATTTGCTCATTGGACGCAGCGATGGCAAACTCGCCTACTGGGTCAACAGCGGAACCTACTTCAACCCGGCATTTACGGGCTTGGTCAGCTCCGCCTATCAGGGCATCGATGTAGGCCAATTTGCGAGTCCCGAACTCGCCGATTTGGATGGCGATGGCGATGTGGACCTGTTGGTGGGAAATGGCCAAGGCCATGTGGCCTATTACGACAACAGTCTTTCCAACTTCACCTTGGTCAGTGAAAAATTTGGGGCCATTGACGCAGACTATTCCCAAACATCCTCGGGCCGAGCGGTGCCGCGCTTTGTCAACCTCGATGGACGGCCCTTTTTGGCGTTGGGTACGGCGGATTCAGGCGTCTTCCAGTTGGATTCCTTGGGATTTACCCGCAACGCCCCGAGCTCTGTGGATTATACTGTGGGGACGGGAAGTACCGCAACCGCCGCCTTGCTGGAAACGCCTTGGGGCAGCAGCAAACGCACAGGACGGCACCAGTACCTCATTCGGGCAGATGAACTGGCAGGTTCGGGCCTGGTAGACAGTCGAATTACCCATTTGGGCTTGAATGTTACCTCCACCTCCGCCCCCTACCTCAGCCAAGGCTTCAGTATTAAAATAGGACATAGCAACTTGGACAGTTTGAACGGCTTTGCCCCCAGCGGTCAGCTGGTCTACTCGTATATTCATGTACCCACGCAAGGATGGAACACTATAACCTTACAATCGCCTTTTGACTATGATGGCTCTTCCAATCTCCTGGTCGAAATCTGCTTCAGTAAGAATGTTGCGAGTTCCGATGTGCACTTGAGCGCAAGCACGACCTCCTACCCTTCACACACGTTTGGAGACGTGTTCAACCACAACTCCATCACCTCGAATGGCTGCACCATGCCCGCATTGGGCACTGACAGCTTGCGCCCGGATATGCGGTTTACGCTCGTGCCCCGAATGCCCAGTCGCCGCCAATGGCTCCAAGAGGGACGTTTGAATGCTCCGGCCATTGCCGACATGGACGGCGACGGTAAGCCAGAAATGGTCCTAGGTATCTCAACGGGAGGCCTGCGTTTTTATACGGGTGACACGACATCCATCGGTCTGCCCGAGTGGCCCAGCCCATGGAGCAGCCCCGAAGACGCACTCAAACTCTATCCCAATCCTAGCCAGCAGGGCTTCTGGGTCTCTGGAACTTCGGGTGACCTAAAGGTTATCAATGTTCAGGGGCAAACGTTTTGGACCGGAAAAACGGAGGAGCCTACCTACATTTCCGCAGCGAACTGGCCCGCTGGGGTTTACATCGTTCAAGGTGGGAGTCATGTGGGCCGTTGGGTGAAGACACATGGGCAGTAACACTAGTCCAGAATGGGTCCTGCTTTTTGATGGCCCTTGTCCCTTGTGCCAAAGGGCCATCCGATGGCTGATGCACCGAGACCGCAGAAAGGTACTTTGCTACACCCCGCTCCATAGCGCTTGGACGGCGGAATGGAAACGTCGACATGCTCCTGACGTCGTTTGGCCCGACGAGGTTGTCCTCGTGCAGGATGGACACTACTGGTTTGGCGCCGATGCCATAGCAATAACGATGCAGCTCCTACCCTTTCCGTATTCCTTTTTGGGGACGATGTATCGCTTCCTCCCGGGCCGAAAAAAAATATACCGATGGCTTGCGCAGCACCGGTATACTTGGTTTGGAAAAAAAGAACCGCTTCTTACAACGTGCCTAGCACCGCGTTCATGGCGCGAACCGCGTCCGCACTCTTGTTGAAGGCGGCTTGCTCTTCCTCGTTGAGATTGTAATCCACAATCTTCTCCCAGCCGTTCTTGCCGATAACCACGGGAACGCCCAAGCAGATATCGCTCTGGCCATACTCTCCATCGAGATACACGCAGCAAGGGAAAACTTTCTTTTGGTCGCGAACAATGCTTGCTACCAATGCGGCACCGGCAGCCCCAGGGGCATACCATGCAGAGGTACCAATCAAGCCCGTCAAGGTTGCACCGCCTACCATGGTGGCGGCTTTTACTTCGGCTAATTTTTCTTCCGACAAATGACCAGAAACAGGCGTAGACTGATAGGTGGCCAAGCGTGTCAATGGAATCATAGTCGTATCGCCATGTCCGCCGATCACAGAACCTTGCAAATCGCTAGCGGGAACGCCCATGGCTTCAGACAAATAGTATTTGAAACGGCTGCTGTCCAAAATTCCGCCCATACCAATGATGCGGTTCTTCGGCAAGCCGCTCTCCTTGGCCGCCAAGTAGGTCATGGTGTCCATTGGGTTGGAGATCACCACGATAATGGCGTTGGGAGAATGCGCCAAGGCATTACTCACCACGGAACGAACGATACCGGCATTGGTGCCGATCAATTCTTCTCGCGTCATCCCAGGCTTGCGAGGCAAACCGCTGGTGATGACCACCACTTCTGAACCTGCGGTCGCCGCGTAATCGCTGGTCACCCCCTTCACTTTGGCATCAAAGCCGTGAAGCGTAGCGCATTGGTTCATATCCATGGCCTTGCCTTCCGCAAAACCTTCTTTGATGTCGAGCAAAACGATTTCGGTAGCTAGCTCCAAACGCACCATGGCTTCCGCACATGTAGCGCCTACGTTACCCGCTCCGACAACTGTAATTTTCATGAGTTTGAGGACTTAAAATGGTTGGGGCAAAGGTAGCGACGGCTTAGGCGTCGATGCGCGCATAACGAGCGTTTTTCTCAATGAATTCGCGACGAGGCGGGACATCATCGCCCATGAGCATGGAGAAAATTCGGTCCGCTTCAGAAGCGTTGTCAATGGTCACCTGCTTTAGCGTACGGCCTTCTGGGTTCATAGTAGTTTCCCAAAGCTGTTCGGCGTTCATCTCACCCAAGCCCTTGTAGCGCTGGATGCTGATGCCCGTCTGTTCTTCGCCGCCCAATTCTCGGGCGATTTGATCGCGCTGGGATTCGTTCCATGCATAGGCTGACTTGCTGGCCTTTTTCACCAAGTACAAGGGAGGCGATGCAATGTATACGTATCCGTTCTCCACCAATTCCTTCATGTAGCGGAAGAAGAAGGTCATTATCAAGGTAGCAATGTGCGATCCATCCACGTCCGCGTCACACATGATGACAATCTTGTGGTAGCGCAACTTGGCCGTGTTGAGTGCCTTACTGTCTTCTTCCGTGCCAATGCTCACGCCCAAGGCGGTGAAGATGTTGCGGATTTCCTCGTTCTCAAAAGCCTTATGCTGCATAGCCTTCTCCACGTTCAAAATCTTACCACGAAGGGGCATGATCGCCTGGAATTTCCGGTCGCGACCTTGCTTGGCCGTACCACCTGCCGAATCACCCTCCACCAAGAAGATTTCACACTGTGCGGGATCCGTTTCAGAACAATCCGCCAATTTGCCAGGAAGGCTGTTGCCGCCCAACACCGTTTTGCGCTGAACCATCTCACGGGCCTTGCGCGCCGCAATTCGGGCCTTGGCCGCCAACACTACTTTCTGCACGATAGTGCGTGCCTCGTTGGGGTGCTCTTCCAAGTAGTTGGTCAGCATCTCACCCACCAAGCGATCCACGGCACCAGATACTTCGGAGTTGCCCAGTTTGGTTTTGGTCTGACCCTCAAACTGAGGCTCCATCACTTTTACCGAGATGACCGCAGAAAGGCCTTCGCGGAAGTCATCGCCGGCCACCTCTACTTTTTCTTTGGTCAAAATGCCGCTTTCATCCGCGTATTTCTTCAAGGTGCGGGTCAAGGCACGGCGGAAACCCGCCAAGTGTGTACCCCCTTCGTGGGTGTTGATGTTGTTGACGTAGGAGTGGATGTTTTCCGAATAGCTCACGTTATATACCATGGCCACTTCCACAGGGATACCATCGATTTCCCCTTCCATATACATGGGCTCAGGGATCAAGGGCTCGCGGTTCTGGTCCACGTAGCTCACAAATTCTCTCAATCCCCCTTCAGAATGGAAGGTTTCCGTGCGGGCCACACCATTCTCATCTAGATCACGAGAATCTGTCAATTGAATGCGGATGCCGCGATTGAGGTAGGAGAGTTCGCGCAAACGGGCCGCTAGAATGTCATATTGATAGACCGCTTCGTAGAAAATCGTGGTATCCGGCTGAAAGGTGACAATGGTGCCACGGTAGGATGAATTCCCAACCTCCTTGACGGGATACAAAGGCTTACCAATGGAGTACTCTTGCTGGTATTCCTTTCCATCGCGGTGCACATGAACCTCTAAATGGGTGGACAAAGCATTCACACAGGATACCCCTACCCCGTGCAAACCGCCCGACACCTTGTACGAATCCTTGTCGAACTTACCCCCTGCGTGAAGGACGGTCATGACGACTTCCAGGGCAGAACGGTTCTCCTTCGTGTGCATGGCCACGGGAATACCGCGACCATCATCCTTAACGGTGATCGAATTGCCTTCGTTGATGGTAACCTCTACGGATGTGGCGTGGCCGGCAAGCGCTTCGTCAATGGAGTTGTCAACAACTTCATAGACCAAGTGGTGCAGACCTTTTTGACCCACATCGCCGATGTACATCGCGGGACGTTTACGTACGGCTTCGAGTCCTTCAAGGACCTGGATACTATCCGCGCTGTATTGCTTGGCTTCACTCATGTTTTAACGGGTAAATAGTCTATCCTACAAAGATAACTTCGGCATATCTCTTAGGGGTGCACCCAAAAGAAAAACCGGCCCGTTTATCAACATTTTTTTCAACAAGAGCGCGTTTCTCGCTCAAGGTGAATACCTAGGTCGTTTTGGGTTAAAACTTGTAAACCAGGCCCAAATTTGCGCGTATTCCTTGCACGGGATAGCCCATCCACCAGGTTGTCCGGCTATGGAAGAGGTTGTCTACCCGGAAAGTGGCATTCAATTGCTTGTTGTAGGTATACACCGCACTCAAGCGGCCATCCAAAAACGCGGGAAGCGTTTCATCCCCCGTCGCCCCTTGACCTAAGCGGCTTCCTCGGTAGATAATGGTGGATTCAAAACGAATCTTATCCTTGAGATTAAAGAAGGCCTGACCCCCAATTTCAGAGGATGGCACATGGTAGAGGGTGCCGCCATCGTTCCGGGTTGCCGTGCGCAAGGTCGCAAACGCGCGCACTTCCCACCCTAGTCCATTTTGGAAGCTCAATTCGCCCGAAGGCTCGAGCATGGTCACCCCGACATATTCAACATCAAATCGGCCCGAGTCCGTGCCCTCCGTCATAGCCGTGAAGCTACGGGTGAACATGGCGTAATTCGCATAGGAGCGCTGGCGAAAGCCAAATCGATACCCAATAGACGAGGTCAAACGCCCGGATGCCCCTGCGTAAAGACTTGCTTGACGAATAGCCTCATAGCGGGCTGACTCGCTCAAAAACGGCATAGCTTCTACCCGAGCGCGCATACCGCCATTGTCCGCAGAGCCTTCCAGACCGGCATACACGTTTAAGACATGCTTGACCAAGGGGAATTCAAAGTGGACCACTGGGGGCAAATAAGGCTTATCCCAGGCGCTTCCTTGACCGGTAAAAATCGCGTTCAACCCGACTCGGAAATAAATCGAACCTACGCTATCCGATACCGCCGGAGAAAACTGTGCGGACCAATAGTCGATGGGACCCACAGGCAAGCCCGTGCTATCCATGTTGGCCCGTTGCATCAAGTGGTTCCAGGAGCCATAAATGGGCAGCTCCAAGAATACATCTTGTACCGGCAAGCGCCAATCAATCCCACCTGCTAGGCCGCTTTCTTGCTGGCGACCCCCTTGATCAATCCAGTGATGACCTTGGAGTTCCGCACCATGGAAGACTTGCTTACGGCGGATTCGGCTCTGGATATACGAGAGACCCATCTGGTAATCCTGCGTCCAACGACCCGGAGCAGCCATTGCCGTATCTCCGGCATTGGTAGCGGTAAGAGGAACTCCCTAGAAGGCCTAGCGGTTCCAATCCGCGGAGGCCTCTGTGCTCAATCGTCCACGTCTGATGATCCGCGCATACTGACCGGACAGGTTGTTTTCCATCCATGTCGTACGG
>DLWR01000199.1 GCA_003444795.1 Cryomorphaceae bacterium | reverse complement strand
TCTGAACCAGCACCGATAGAACCTGGTGCGCGAAGGCGGTTGTGCTGACCGTGAGTGCTTTGTCCAACACCACCAAAGCCGTGGCGGCGAACAACACCTTGGAAGCCTTTACCCTTCGTGGTTCCTGCGATATCTACATATTCGCCTTCTTCGAACATGTCAACGGTCAAAACGTCACCGAGCTTAACAGCGTCAGCATCGAAGTCTTTGAACTCGACATACTTCTTTTTAGCGGTAGTGTTCGCATTCTTGGCGTGGCCGGCGGCAGCTTGTACGGGATTTTTTTGATCTCCGTAACCAATCTGCACGGCTGCGTAACCATCGACATCTTCTGTTTTGACCTGAGTCACCACACAGGGACCCAACTCGATGACCGTACACGGCTGGTTCTTACCATCCGCGTCGAAGATGCTGGTCATTCCGATTTTCTTGCCAATTAATCCAGGCATGATTTCAAAAGGAATTGATTAAACTTTGATTTCTACTTCAACCCCACTTGGCAACTCCAACTTCATCAAAGCATCGATAGTCTTGCTAGATGAAGAGTAGATGTCCAACAAGCGCTTGTAGCTAGACAGCTCAAACTGCTCACGGGCTTTCTTGTTTACGTGAGGTGAACGCAACACCGTGTAGATGCGCTTGTTCGTGGGAAGGGGGATGGGACCGTTAACAACAGCACCCGTGCTCTTCACCGTTTTCACGATTTTCTCAGCACTCTTGTCTACGAGCATGTGGTCGTAAGACTTGAGTTTAATGCGAATTTTCTGGCTCATAACTTGAAAAAGACTTATTTGCTACCCTTCACTTTCTCGATCACAGCCTCAGCGATGCTAGAAGGCGTTTCGGCGTAGTGACTGAATTCCATAGAGGAACTGCCGCGACCAGACGTGATCGTACGCAAAGTGGTTACATATCCAAACATTTCACTCAAAGGCACTTTAGCACGAACGACAGAGTCGCCTTCTTTCGTGTCCATACCCTCAACGATACCGCGGCGCTTGTTCAAGTCACCAACGACGTCACCCATGGAAGATTCGGGCATAACTACCTCCAACTTCATCATAGGCTCTAGAATTACAGGACGAGCCTTCTTACCAGCTTCCTTGAAACCAATCTTAGCAGCCAATTCAAAAGACAAAGAGTCCGAATCCACAGGGTGGAAAGAACCGTCTGTCAAGGTCACTTTCATGGTGTCGATCGCGTAGCCAGCCAATGGGCCGTTCTTCATCGCGTCCTTGAAGCCTTTTTCAACGGCAGGAATATATTCCTTGGGAACGTTACCGCCTTTGATCTGGTTGTCGAACTGAAGAGATCCCGTGAAGCCTTCGTCGGCAGGGCCGATGGTGAAGACGATGTCCGCGAACTTACCACGACCACCGGTTTGCTTCTTATACACTTCGCGGTGACCGAAGTTCGCCGTAAGTGCTTCTTTATACTGAACCTGGGGGGCACCTTGGTTACACTCAACCTTGAACTCGCGCTTCAAGCGGTCCACGATGATTTCCAAGTGCAATTCACCCATACCGGAGATAACCGTTTGGCCCGTCTCCTCGTCCGTGTGAACACGGAAAGTGGGATCCTCTTCTGCCAACTTGGCCAAAGACATGCCCAATTTGTCCACGTCCGCTTGGGTCTTAGGCTCCACCGCCAAACCGATAACGGGCTCAGGGAAGCTCATAGATTCCAAAATGATAGGACGCTTCTCGTCGCACAAGGTGTCACCCGTACGGATGTCCTTGAAACCAACGCCTGCACCGATATCACCCGCCTCGATCATCTCGATTGGGTTCTGCTTATTGGAGTGCATTTGGAAGATACGAGAGATACGCTCCTTGTTTCCAGTACGCATGTTTTTCGTGTACGAACCTGCGTCAATCTTACCAGAGTAGACACGGAAGAAGCACAATCGGCCTACGAAGGGGTCGGTAGCAATCTTGAACGCCAACGCTGCGAAGGGCTCGTCGGGGTCTGGCTTGCGTACTTCTTCCTGCTCGGTATCAGGGTTTGTGCCGGTGATAGCCTCTACGTCAACAGGAGAAGGCATGAAAGACATAACGGCGTCCAACATAGTCTGTACGCCCTTGTTCTTGAAGGCAGAGCCGCACAATACGGGGGTGATCTTTTGAGCGATGGTGGCCTTGCGGATAGCTGCTACCAATTCTTCCTTGGTGATGCTATCAGGATCGTCAAAGAACTTCTCCATCAAATTGTCGTCGAATTCAGCTACAGCCTCGACCAACTTCTCGCGGTATTCTGCCACGGTATCCACCAAATCAGCGGGGATATCAACGACCTTGTAGGTCATGCCTTGGGTTGCATCTTCCCAAATGATCGCCTCATTGGTCAACAAGTCTACCACACCTTGGAATTCCGTTTCAGCACCGATAGGTACCTGCAATGGAATAGGATTGCCTTTCAACTTTTCGTCGATCTGACGAACTACATTGAAGAAGTCAGCACCCGTACGATCCATCTTGTTCACGAAAGCGATACGAGGTACAGAGTACTTCGTCGCTTGACGCCAAACGGTCTCCGTCTGTGGCTGAACACCACCTACGGCGCAAAGCAATGCAACGGCACCGTCCAAAACGCGCAATGAACGCTCTACCTCAACGGTAAAGTCTACGTGTCCTGGGGTGTCGATAATGTTGATCTTGTACAGCTGCGTGTCGGCTGTATCCTTACCTTGAACGGTTGGGAAGCGCCAGAAGCACGTCGTTGCAGCTGAAGTGATGGTGATACCGCGCTCCTGCTCCTGAACCATCCAGTCCATAGTTGCAGCACCGTCGTGTACCTCGCCAATCTTGTGGCTTACACCTGTGTAGTAAAGAATCCGTTCCGTGGTAGTCGTCTTGCCCGCATCGATGTGGGCCATGATACCAATGTTTCGTGTGAATTTTAAATCGCGCTTAGACATGATATCAACAGATTAGAAACGGAAGTGTGAGAAGGCCTTGTTTGCCTCAGCCATTTTGTGAACGTCCATACGCTTCTTCACTGCTGCACCTTCTTCTTTAGCGGCAGCCATGATTTCGCCGGCCAACTTAGCAGCCATGCTCTTTTCGTTGCGTGAGCGAGCGTATCCAATCATCCACTTCATAGCCATGGAGATTTTGCGCTCGGGGCGGATTTGCTGGGGGATTTGGAACGTAGAACCACCTACACGACGGCTGCGAACCTCTACGTGAGGCATCACATTGGTCAAAGCGGTCTTCCACTGGTCCAGGCCGTTGGCCTCGCCAGACTTTTCAGAAACGATGTCAATCGCATCATAGAAGATGGTGAAAGCGGTAGACTTCTTGCCGTCATACATCAAGTTGTTGACGAAACGAGTTACCAAGGGATCATTGAAGCGGGGATCCGGTAATAGGGGGCGCTTCTTAGCACGCGTCTTTCTCATGATTTCCGATTATTTTTTTGCTTTGGGGCGCTTAGCACCATACTTAGAACGACGTTGCATACGACCGTTCACACCTGCCGTATCTAGGGCACCGCGAACGATGTGGTAACGTACACCTGGCAAGTCTTTCACACGACCGCCACGTACGAGTACGATAGAGTGTTCTTGCAAGTTGTGGCCTTCACCGCCAATATAGGCGTTGACTTCGTTGCCATTGGTTAGACGCACACGGGCGACTTTACGCATGGCCGAATTCGGCTTCTTAGGAGTGGTGGTGTACACACGCGTGCACACGCCTCGACGCTGGGGGCAGGAGTCCAACGCTGCGGACTTGCTCTTCTTTTCCAGCTTGACTCGTCCCTTACGTACGAGCTGTTGAATGGTAGGCATTCTTTTTAATTGTGTTGGTTGTCGTCGCTACAATAAACTATACCCCTAGTTTTTAGGGGACTGCAAATGTAGACCTTTTTTCGCTACGGACAACGCTGATTTTCTTGCAGTTTTTAAACTTTTTCGCACCGGACGCGAATGTTACCTTTGAACCCTCCCCATGTCAGCCTATTTATCCGCCCTTAATTCGGTCCAGCAAGAAGCCGTCAAACAGACCGAAGGTCCCGTGATGGTCATCGCCGGCGCAGGATCCGGTAAAACCCGCGTCCTAACCTTCCGAATGGCCTACCTTATGGATAAGGGGGTGGATCCCTTTAACATATTGGCGCTCACCTTCACGAACAAAGCCGCGCGGGAAATGAAGGGACGTATTGAAAAGCTACTGGGAGGTACAGAGGCTAAGAATTTGTGGATGGGTACCTTCCACTCCATTTTTGCGCGCATTCTACGCATTGAAGGCCATCGCCTCGGCTATCCGTCAAATTTTACGATCTACGACACCGAGGATGCTCAAAAAGTGATTTCAGGGTTGATTAAAGACCGTGGCCTCGACAAGGACATTTACAAAGTCAAGGCCGTTGCCTCGCGCATCTCAGCGTTCAAGAACAATTTGATCACCCCCAAGGCCTACCAGAACCGGGCAGACCTTCAGGAGGCCGATGCCTCAGCGCGCATGCCCCAGCTGGGTGAGCTTTATGGCGCCTACATGGAGAAGTGTTTTCGGGCAGGCGCCATGGACTTTGACGACCTCTTGCTCAAAACCAATGAGCTCTTCACCAAGTTTCCCGATGCCCTAGCGCGTTACCAGGAGCGGTTCAAATACATCTTAGTAGATGAGTACCAAGATACCAACCACTCGCAGTACCTCATTGTCAAGGCGCTGGCCTCGAGGTTTGAAAACCTTTGCGTGGTGGGAGATGATGCACAAAGCATTTATGCGTTTCGGGGGGCGAACATTCGGAACATTCTCAATTTCCAAAAAGACTATCCCGACGCGAAGCTCTTTAAACTCGAACAGAATTACCGAAGCAGCGGCTGCATCGTTCAAGCGGCAAATTCATTGATCAAGCACAACCAAGATCAGTTGGAGAAGAACGTTTGGACCAGTAATCCGCAAGGCGAGCGCATTGTGGTGCACAAGAGTGTGAGCGATGCGGACGAAGGCAACTACGTCGCGCAGACCATTTGGGAATTGAACATGCGCGAACATTTAGCGCATGATGCCTTTGCCATTCTGTACCGAACGAACGCACAATCCCGCGCCTTTGAAGACGCGCTCCGCCGACGCAATATTCCCTACCGTATTTATGGAGGCCTGTCCTTCTATCAGCGCAAAGAAGTGAAGGATTTGATGGCCTATGTGCGGCTGACCGTCAATCCCAAAGATGAAGAAGCCTTCCGCAGGGTCATCAATCTGCCGGCGCGCGGCATTGGGGATACCACCCTCGCCCGCCTGACCATTGCTGCGGATGAGCGCAAGGCCACGATTTGGGAAGCGGCGGAAAATGCAGGCGAATGGGGCATTGCCATCAACAAGCCCACGCAAGAGCGGCTTTTGGCCTTTACCGACTTGATCAAATCCTACCGAATTATTGCGCAGGACAAAGATGCCTTTGATGCAGTAGAGCACATTTCGCGCAGCAGTGGTTTGATAAAATTGCTCGCTGAAGACAAGACGCCCGAGGGCATTTCACGCTACGAGAACCTGCAAGAATTGCTCAACGGCATCAAGGATTTTGTGGAGCAGCAGCAGCAAGTCGAAGATGGAGACCCCAGCCTGGGCGCCTTCTTGCAGGACGTGGCTTTACTCACGGATGCAGACCGCGCGGATGAAGATGACCGCCCCAAGGTCAATCTCATGACCATACACTTGGCTAAGGGCCTGGAGTTTCCCGCTGTTTTTGTTGTGGGCATGGAGGAGAACCTCTTTCCGTCGATGATGTCCATGGGGTCCCGTTCGGATTTGGAAGAGGAGCGCCGCCTATTTTATGTCGCCCTCACACGAGCCGAAAAGCGCGCCTTCCTGACGTATGCACACGTGCGCTACCGCTGGGGAAAATTGATCGATTGCGAGCCAAGCCGTTTTTTGGAGGAATTGGACGAGGCGCATTTGGACATTCACGTCCCCGAATTCCAGCCGACCTATTCCGTACCCAAAGAGCTGATGGACGCCTTTGACGTACCTTCGACCCGGAGAACCGCAGGCCAAACGCGCCCAGCTGCCCCCAAGCCAGCGAAGCCCAGTCCTCCTCCGGCTCCTGTGCGTTTCCGCCGGCCCACTGCGCTCAAACCCATGAACCAAGCCACGCAAAGTGGGGGAAGTTCCGGGAGTAACGCCCTGGAGCTTGGCCTAGAAATTGGATTTAAAGTGGTTCACGACCGCTTTGGGATTGGAAAAGTGACAGAATTGACCGGGGACGGCACCGAACGCAAAGCCACCATTATCTTCGACAACGCGGGCGAGAAAAAATTGCTGCTCAAGTTTGCTAAATTGCAACTCCTTTCATGATGGATACTTCAAATATTGCCGCTCTTTCCCTGGACTACAACACGGACCGTGAACAATTGCGCATGCCCGAATACGGGCGCCACGTGCAGTCCATGATCGAGTACTGCTTGACGTTGCCCGATCGCGACCACCGCACCAAAGTGGCCAACAGCATCATTGATGTCATTGGCAACCTTAATCCCAGCCTGCGCGACAATCCCGATTATCGACACAAGCTCTGGGATCATCTGTTTGTGATGTCAGATTTCCTGCTGGATGTAGACTGCCCCTACCCCACCCCTACACGGGAAAAGTTGGGCGAAAAACCTGAGGCTGTCCCCTATCCCCAAAAGAGCCGCAGCCATCGCTACTATGGAAACATCATACAAAGTTTGATCTCGACGGTTTCTGCCATGGAACCTTCTGAGGAGCGCGATGCCATGGAATTGGACATTGCCAACCAAATGAAGCGCGCCTACCTCTCCTGGAACAAGGACAGTGTGGACGACGCCGTCATTTATGCCGAACTGCGCATCCTCTCCGGTGGAAAGTTGGGACAAGAAAAAACGACACTCTCTGTGAACCGCGGCGTAGTCTCCCAAAACGCCCCGCTCCACACGCGGAACAAGAAAAAATCGAAGGCCAACTTCAAACGAAAAGGCCCCTTTAAACGCAAATAACCCCTTTACTACGTGTCATCCAGCTTTCGCATCACTGGTGGTCGCCGTCTCAAAGGCGACGTGCACCCTCAAGGCGCCAAAAACGAAGTTCTCCAAATCCTCTGTGCCGTTCTGCTGACGGAAGATACGGTCCGAGTTTCCAACATTCCGGACATCGTCGACGTCAACAAGCTCATTGAGATTTTAGGGGACTTTGGCGTGGCCGTGATCAAGCACGGTCATGGAGATTACAGCTTCTGCGCCAAAGACGTGGATGCGAACTTCCTCTTTTCAGACACCTACAAAAAGAAAGGTGCTGCGTTGCGTGGCTCCATTATGCTCGTTGGTCCGCTTTTGGCGCGATTCGGCAAAGGCTATATCCCCAAACCCGGGGGTGATAAAATTGGCCGCCGCCGTTTGGACACCCACTTCCTGGGCTTCATGAAACTTGGAGCGGAATTTAAATACGAGGAGAGTTCACACTTTTATGGAGTAGAAACGCCCGCTTCTGGCCTGAAGGGGGCCTACATGCTTCTAGACGAGGCTTCCGTAACGGGCACCGCGAATATTGTGATGGCGGCGGTGTTGACGCCCGGCGTGACTACGATTTATAACGCGGCATGCGAACCCTACCTCCAGCAATTGTGCAGCATGCTCGTGCGTATGGGCGCAAAAATTGAGGGCATTGGAAGCAATTTGCTCACCATCACCGGCGTAGAAAAACTGGGCGGCACTGAGCACCGCTGCTTGCCGGACATGATTGAGATTGGCTCCTGGATTGGCCTCGCTGCCATGACGCAGAGCGAACTCACCATTAAAAATGCCGGAGTTCAGCACTTGGGTATCATTCCCGAAGTCTTCCGCAAATTGGGTATTCAATTAGACATCCAAGGGGACGACATTCACATCCCCGCGCAAGAATCCTATGAAATTGGTGCCTACTTAGATGGCTCCATGGTGACCGTTGCGGATGCTCCTTGGCCCGGCTTTACGCCCGACCTACTGAGCATCGTGCTTGTCACGGCTACTCAGGCGAAAGGATCTGTGCTCATTCACCAGAAAATGTTTGAAAGCCGTTTGTTCTTTGTGGACAAATTGATTGACATGGGTGCTCAAATTATTCTCTGTGATCCACACCGCGCTACCGTCATTGGTCTGGACCGAAAGTTCAGCCTGCGCGCCACCACCATGACATCGCCTGACATACGTGCCGGAATTGCCTTGCTCATCGCTGCATTGAGCGCAGAAGGCACCAGCACTATCCACAACATTGAACAAATTGACCGCGGCTACGAACGCATCGACGAACGCCTCCGAGCACTGGGCGCTCAAATCGAACGCATTCCTGCCTAACTTTACCCCATGATGAAAAAAGTACTTGCCTCTCTTCTGATTGCCTCTGCCCTGCTTTGGACAGCGGCTCGACCTGCTGAAAGCACGTATCGCCCCGACCGTATGGCTCAATTGGCCAATATCAATGTTGGCGACCAAGCTCCAGAACTCGCATTTCCCAATCCCAATGGGGACATTGTCAAATTGAGCGATTTGCGTGGTAAAGTGGTTCTTATTGACTTTTGGGCTTCCTGGTGCGGTCCCTGCCGAATGGAAAACCCCAACGTAGTCCGCATTTACAACGAGTACAAAGACAAGAAATACACGGCGGGCAAAGGCTTTGAAATCTACTCCGTGAGCCTGGATCAGGCCAAGGACCGCTGGGTTCAAGCCATTGAAAAGGATGGTCTCGCATGGTCTAGCCACGTGAGCGACTTGCGCGGCTGGCGCGCTCAAGGCGCCGCCCTCTACGGGGTCAACGCCATTCCGATGACCTTCTTGGTAGACGGCAAAGGCAAAATCATCGCAAAAGGATTGCGCGGCGCTCAGCTTGAGGCCGCCCTCAAGTCCCTTCTACCCTAAGGTCGGACAGTTCGTCACGACAGGCTGGCCAAAGCCGGGCCGAGCAATCTGCCATTCTGACACGAATTCAGTTTGGCAGATTGTTTGCTTTTAGGGCAACACAGAATACTACGTGCACAGATGGCAAAAGAATCTAAAAAACAGCAGGAGGCCGAAGAGCCTATAGTGGATGGGGAACCCACCACCTCAACGTCTACCGAGGAAACTGGCGAATCTGCCGCTGATCCCGCTGAGGAAATTCAAGCCCTCAAGGAACAAAACTTACGTCTTTATGCCGAGTTTGAGAATTTCCGTCGACGCAACGCACGAGAGCGCCTGGACCTCATGGCAACCGCCAACGAAAAGGTCATCAAAGCCGTCCTCCCCGTGGTAGATGACTTTGAGCGCGCCCTTAAAAATATTGCCGCTGATTCGCCGGAGCGCGTGGGTCTTGAATTGATCTACACGAAGCTCTTGAATACCCTCAAAGCGGAAGGCCTCAAAGAAATGGAACCTACCGCAGGTCAAGTTTTTGACGTGGAGACCATGGAGGCCATCACCAATATCCCCGCCCCCAGCCCAGAACTAGCTGGAAAGGTGGTAGACCAGATTGAGAAGGGCTACCGACTGGGTGAGAAAATAATCCGCTATGCCAAAGTGGTGGTGGGCGAACAAATGGCCTCCTAAACTATGGCTAAGCGCGACTACTATGAGGTTTTAGGCGTTTCCAAGTCTGCCTCTGCCGACGAGATTAAAAAGGCGTACCGCAAGCTCGCTATCCAATACCACCCGGATAAAAATCCAGGGGATGCAGCTGCGGAGGAAAAATTTAAGGAGGCTGCGGAGGCTTACGACGTGCTCTCCAACGCGGAAAAGAAACAGAAGTATGACCAGTTTGGCCACCAAGCCTTTGGCGCCGGAAGCGGCGGATTTGGCGGCGGCATGAACATGGAAGACATCTTCAGCCACTTTGGGGACATTTTCGGCGGTGGAGTTTTTAGCGGATTTGGCGGCGGCCGTGGCGGCGCGGCGCGCGGAGCCAACTTGCGTGTCCGCGTCAAACTCACGCTGGAGGACATCGCCAACGGCGTCGAAAAGAAAATTAAAATTCGCCGCGCGGTGCCCGCCGACGGCTTGACCTTTAAAACCTGTACGGTTTGCAATGGGTCCGGTCAGATCACCCGCGTCCAAAACACCATCCTCGGCCAAATGCGCACGGCTTCGGCCTGCCATGGCTGTAATGGTTCAGGCAAAATGATCGACATGCGTCCCGATGGTGTGGGAGCGGATGGTCTGGAGCGCGTGGACGAAGTAGTCAGCGTAAAAATCCCCGCTGGGGTTCAAGACGGTATGCAACTTCGCGTAGGCGGAAAAGGAAACCACGGACCCACCGGAGGACCTGCAGGGGACCTCATCGTGTCCATCGAAGAAGAAGCACATGATGAACTCGTACGCGAAGGACAAAACCTGCACTATGACCTCTATCTATCCTTCCCGGATTGTGCATTAGGCACCACGGTGGAAATCCCCACGATTCAGGGCAAAGCGCGCATGAAAATTGACGCCGGTACCCAGAGTGGGAAAACCTTACGCCTAAAGGGCAAAGGCTTGCCCAGTGTGGAAGGCTATGGAACGGGTGATCTCTTAGTCCATGTATCTGTTTGGACTCCTAAATCGGTCACTAGCGAGGAGAAAGCCCTATTGGAGAAACTGCAAGAAAGCGCCAACTTCCAACCCAATCCCGGAAAGTCCGACAAGGGTTTCTTTGACCGGGTGCGCGACATGTTCAACGGCTAAAACCAACTTAGCACCTGAAAACGCGCGCCGCGCGTGAAGCAAAAAGCCCCGGCCGATGGCCGGGGCTTTTATTTTGTCTCTAGTTGGAGCTGGTGGACGACCAGTATCTTATCGAACAATCGTCACCGGACCTCCATAGCGGAGTTCCTTTCCACAATGCAAGAGAATGTAGTAGGTTCCGGGAGGTAAGGGATTTCCATTGGCGTTTGTCCCACCCCAGGTATCATCATAATTGTCTTGCATGAAGACCTGGCCACCCCAACGGTTCAGGACACGGAGGGTGCATTGGTCTCCAAAGGTGACTTCCGAAAGGTCCAAAACGTCGTTCATTCCATCACCATTGGGGGTCATGGCGTTTTGAACGTTGGAGAGATCGGGGTCGGTTTGGTCTGGCAAATAGTAGACAAATACTGTATCAATGCCTTTACAGCCCAGCGAATTCGTCACAATGGCATAGAAGGTGGTGGAATCTTGGTAGGTCCAAGCCTGAGGGTCCTGCTGTCGGTAATTGTTGAAGTAAACGGGTTTATCCGCAAACCACCGGTAGGCGGCGCCAGACGTCACATTCAAATACGCGGTATCTCCACGGGCGATAGCCGTATCGTTCCCCGCAAAAACAGGGAGCGACCATTGCACCACATCGATGGTGTCATAGGTGGTATCGGGACAAGTCTTTGAATAAACAATGAGTTGCACAGGGTATTTGCCGGGTTGCGACCAACTCACATGTTCCACCGTATCTCCTGTGGCACCGTACACATTGGCCAGATTTCCAAAGTCCCAGGAGAAAGTGGCATCGTGGGGAGTGGTTCCACTGGCGTAGAAGGTCAAGTCCTGCGCTTCAAAACAGCTTTGGCCGTTGTACTGAATGACGTAATCGGGTGCATCGTAAATGTGGAAGCTTTCGTACACTGTGTCCGTACACACCAATCCGGGATTGATGACTAACATGACCGTGTAGGCACCCGTGTCAGGATAGGTCCAGGAAGGGGAAGGCGAAGAACTCGTATCTAATGTCGTGGTCGTATCGCCAAAATCCCAGTAATAGCTAATGGCTCCAGAGGTCTGCGCTTGGAAGGGCATGGTACGTCCCCCGCAGAGCAGGCTGGGCTTCTCCATTTGGGTCAACATGTCTGCGACCACATTACTGACGCAGTTGGTGATATTGAACTGGTAGTCGCGGCGCACAGTGGATTGGAAGACACCGTTGCGGTATTCGCTGACACAAATACCCACCACAAATTGTCCCGTTGTATTGGCCGATCCCGTGATGTACCCGGTGTTTGGGTCGATGGTCAATGCGGGATTGCCTGGAACCGGTGAACTGCTGGTCTGAGGCGCGATAAAGGAAATGGCCGTGTAAGGAGGCGCCGAAGCAGGATTGGGAGAGGCATTGCCGCTTGAGCCCCCGTTGAGGATGTCACAAAACTCATAGTACAGCGAATCTCCATCTGCATCCGTGGCCGAGGCATTGATGTTTTGTAGGTCATTCAAGCACAAAACAATGGGAGGCACCGTGGTAAACTGAGGGGAGTTGTTGCAGTTGTCCATGGACGGGATTTGCACCGTGTAGGTATTGCCCTTTCCGCTTGCCACTATGTTTGAAATGGTGGCATTTCGACAGCAGCGCTGGTACGAAATGGTGTAGCCGCCGACCCGGGCAGGCAAATTCATGGTATGCACGTAGTCCGCGTATTCCGTACAAATGTTGGGAGGCGTGGTCAAACACGGATTTCCCGTACCGGCTGGCACACTCACCGTAGGGCCTTTGTTGACCGTGGGATTGTACAGCTGTGCCCCCGTATTGTCAAAAATGGTGAAGGTCACCGTGTTGTCAAATTGTGCTCCACCACTGTTACAATCGCGATAAATGCGGAGTTTGATGGTGTAGTTGTTGCCGCCGTTACAGGTGTAGGTGATTTCTCCCCCCACCAGGTGAGCGGCTTGAACACTTCCTGCCGAAAGCAGCAGGAAGAGCCCAACCATCCATTTGAAGAAGTGTCGCTGCATTATTCGACGACTTTAATCCAAAGCTTGCCGGTGTATTGTCCGTTCAATCCGGATCCCTTCGCGCGATCTGCTTCCTCGTAGTTACGGAACTTCAAGAGATATACGTAGTACATGTTGTTGCGGTTATCGCGGAAGACCTTGGCATTGATGCCTTTCTTGGACAGGCTGCTGGCCATGCGGTCGGCATTGGCAGCTTCTCCATAAACACCGGCTGTCACATAGTACCCAGGTGAGCCCGGCGCCACATTGTTAGCGTACTCTTCCGAGCGGTAGCCGCGAAGCGCACCGCCTGCATTTGGATCGGTGCCACCGTTCCATGAACCGCTTTGACCATTGTCTTGGTTCCAGCCTGTTCCTCCGGCAGTGCCACTTGAATTACCGCCGTTTCCACGTAGGCCACCATTCTGCGCACCGGCCTCTTGAAGTTGCAAACCTTCTTGCTTGAGGGCTTCTTTTTGCTTCTCCAATTCAGCTGCTTGGGCTGCGCCCATTTCTTCCTTGAATTCTTCAAAACGCTCGTTGAGCAATTTCTCCGTCTCTTGTGCAGAGCTGCGTTGCTTGTCCTTCAAACGCTTTATTTCAGCTTCCAAACGCTCATTGCGCTTATTGTCGCCAAACTTATACGACAAAATGAACTCATTGGACATGCCCAAATACGAAGCATAGGTGTTGGTGCTGAACTCATGCGCGTAGCCCAAAGAAAGTACGGGAGTCAGATGGACGCCTACATTCATGGTCGCTGCATAGTTAGAGCGGTACATCGCACCGATGTAGCCGTATTCCTTCATATCGAACATCAACCCGGCATCCACCTGAGGCTTCACAAAAGCAGCTGCACGAACGGTCACCATGGGAGACAAGACCATGCGGTCTTTTTGTACGTTAATGTCGTACTGGGTACGGGCCACATAGTGACGAATCAAATGGTACGCCACTGGGCCGTCGTAGTTATTGCTGTAAGTGATGGTCGGATTGAGCAATTGGGGAACGCTTAGGCCAAGGTTGAAATCCGCCACGCGCAAATTCACACCCAAGATCATGTCCAAGGTGCCGTTTTGATTGGCTGGAATCAAGAAAGGATCACCCAGGTTCTTGACTCGGACCGATGCCATGTCAAAGGAGTTGTTCACATAACCTGCGCCTACGCCGAAACTGAGCACGGAAGTCTCGGACAGCTGTGCATGGTAGGCATAGTTGCCATAAATACCCGAACGGCTAACGATATCCGTCTTGTCCGTGTAGGCATAGACAGAATAGCCAATTCGCTCCTTGTTAAGGGCGCCATTGAAGACCAATGCCGAAGTCTCGGGAGCTCCTTCCATACCTTGCCATTGCTGACGGTGCATGGTCGTTAACTCACTGAAGCCTTCTGCACCAGAAACAGCAGGGTTGGTCATTTGAGGAGCGAAGAAATAGTTGGCGTATAGGGGAAGTTGCTGGGCTTGAACCATGCAAGCTCCCGAAATCAAAGCCAGAACGAGCGTCTTTTTCATAACGACGATTAATTGCGAATTACAGTAATGGCGCCGCGGTAACGGGGTTCTCCGTTGCAAAGCAGCAAATAGTAGTAGGTTCCATCGGGCAGTGGGTCGCCTCCGGTATTTGTTCCATCCCAGCCTGAGATGTACCGAGGCTCTTCGTAGACTTGAGCGCCCCAACGATCTAGGATTACCAGATCACAAGAGTCTGCTTGGACTACTTCCGATAGATCGAATACGTCATTAAAGCCATCGCCGTTGGGCGTAATGACGTTCATGACATTGGAAATATTTGGCAAAAGGGTGGCGGGGTCAAACTGAACCACCATCATGGAATCAATGCCCCAGCAGCCCAGTGCACTGCGAACTTCGACAAAGTACCACGTCGTATCGCTAGTGGGTCGCGTTTGTGCGTTGGGATTGTAGGGGTCGCTGAAGTATGCAGGCTTATCTGCATACCAGTAGTATTGCAAACCACCGGTGGCGTTCAGTTGCACGACGTCCCCGGGCATGACCACCTGATCTGGACCCGCGTTGGGGGTCACGACAATTTGCGTGATTTTCAACGTGTCGTAGCTGGTGCAATTGTTTGGACCG
>DLWR01000004.1 GCA_003444795.1 Cryomorphaceae bacterium | reverse complement strand
AACCGTAGACCTCTTTGTCAACAATGCGGGCTATGGCGTTTGGAAGGATGTTATCGCCGCGGAGGACGATGAACTGGAAAAAATGATTCGCTTGAATGTGGAATGCTTGCTCCGACTTTCACGCGTCATGGCTAAACGCATGGTGGAAGCCGGTTCAGGAAGAATACTCAACGTGGCCTCGACGGCAGCCTTTTTGCCTGGCCCACACATGGCGGCATACTACGCATCTAAAGCCTTTGTCCTCTCCTTCAGCGAATCGCTGCACACCGAACTGCGCCGTACAGGCGTAACCGTCACCACGCTGTGTCCCGGACCCACGCGAAGCCAGTTCTTTGAACGTGCGGGCATGGGAGCTATGCCCCTACTGGACGGCCCATGGATGCCACAAATGTCCAGTGCCGCAGTGGCTAAGTCGGGGATACGCGCAGCCTTTTCGGGCAAACGGCGTATAGTTCCAGGTATTATGAATTATTTGAGTAGCAAAGCGCCTATATTTATGCCCCGATTTATACAGTTAGGTACGCTTAACTGGCTGCAAGGACCCTTAAAATAAATTCCCATGGCAAACGAAAAATACACAGCCACAGAAAACTACCAGCGATTGCTGGACAACAATAAAAAATTCGTAGCAGAGCGCCTATCGGAAGATCCTACCTACTTTGATAAATTGGCTCTGGGCCAAAGTCCAGATTTCTTGTGGATTGGCTGTTCAGACTCCCGTGTCCCTGCCAACGAGATTACCGGAACGGAAAGCGGCGAAATCTTCGTGCACCGCAACGTCGCCAATCTGGTGGACATTACCGACATGAACATGCTTTCCGTTTTGCATTACTCGGTAGACGTGCTCAAGGTGCGCCACATCATTGTGTGTGGTCACTACGGCTGCGGAGGCGTCTTGGCGGCCATGGGCAACAGCCATATCGGGGTGGTGAACCATTGGATTAGTGCCATCAAGGATGTGTATAGTTTGAACCGCAAGGAATTAGATGCCATCACAGATGAGCACGAGCGCGGTCGCCGTTTGGTCGAACTCAATGTGATTTCACAGGTAAAGAATTTGGCCAAAATCCCGCACGTTCAGCGCGCTTGGAAGGAACGCGAGCTGCGCATCCACGGTTGGGTCTATGGATTGTCGGATGGTATCCTGCATGACCTCGATGTGATGCACGACGGCATGGAGGACATTGACCCCATCTACCGATTCGACAACCTGTAATTCCAAGGTTTGGTAAAAAGAAAGCCGCCCCGTTTGGGGCGGCTTTTTTGTTTCTAGCTATTTCTGGCAGTCTTAAAAATCGCAGCGGAAGTAGAAGACGGGGAAGAGGCCTAATTGGTATTCCTCTCGGACGGACTCATTCACCGCCGTGTTGGGGTCATCCAATCCAGGAACATAGGTCAGCGTCAAGATGTTCTTGTTGCCCAAGAGGTTAGAAAGGTCCAAACCAAATTCCCAAGCGGTGTTGGGATTGTTCCATTTGTAACCCAACTTCAAGTCAAAGCGCTCGTAAGGGCGGTATTGTACCGTGTTGTTGGTCTCTTCCACAAAGACGATTTCGCCGGTGCGCAGGGTGGCTGTTTCATCAATTTCAGCGCCGAACCAACGGCCGCCAACGGTGGTGTATTTAATGCCCACATTGAAGCGGTTGTTCTTGCCCAGTTTGAATTCTTTGGCAGCCAAAACGTTAAAGGCATAGCGGCCATTGAAAATCGTGTTGCGCCAGATGCCGTCCGAGCCTTGGTACTTCGCATCAAACAAAGAAGCCGTGGTCAAGAAATAGAATCCACCCGCAAAGAAGCGTTCCGCGGTTAGTTCCAAACCGTAGTTGCGACCCACGCCCGTGTTTTGGAGCGTGTCGGGCCAAATTCGGCCAAAACCCGTACCTGCATTCAACATGGAGAAACTGCTAGGCTTGGTTTCCACGGGCACGTCAAACAAATACTGGTAGTAGGTTTCCACCTTGGTCTTGATAGGAAGCCCTTTGTAGGTGCGCTCCCAGCCGCCCGCGACCTGGAAGCTCTTCATGAGGCCAATGCGATCAGGGTTGTGTTCCTGAGGATTATGTCCAACAGTGGTCACCGCGTAATAGTAGAGGTAAGGAGGCTGCATCTGAGCGTGAAGTCCAGATCCCGCAAACAAGCGGTCGTTCTCCGATGCCTGGTAACTCAAGCCTACTCGGGGCTCCAGTGGCATAAAGGAAATCTTGTTCACGCCGGAATAGAGGGATGTGGCTCCAGCGGTTAACGTCATTTTGTCTGTGAGACGCGTCTTGTAGCTGATGTAGGGTTGTACGACAGGCCAAGCAGTTTTAGTGGCCCATTGAACGCGCCAGGGGGGAAGGGTTCCCGTAACGCCATCGTATTGGCGTACAGAGTCCTGGTAGTTCAGCATGTATAGGTCCACATTGACTCCGTATTGCAAGGTTCCGCGGAGGCCAATTTTGTGGTTGTAGGCGAGGAAGCCGTGGATTTTGTTTTCGTTGAAGGTGTAGTTCAACATGGTGTCATTCGCAGTGACTAGCCAGCCAAAGGTCCCATCACCCAGAGAGCCTACCTCACGTTGCAGCTTGGTATTCACCGCTTGGATGCGCGCTGCAGAGGCTGCAATACCTGCCTTCATAAAGGTGCGCTTATTAATGGGGCGGGTGTAGTTGAAACCACCAACTACCATGTCGCTCCCAAAATATTGATCTCGGTCCGTGGATCCGTAGCTCTCAAAACCGCTAGTATCCGTTTGGTTGCTGATCAGGATTTCAATGTCCGAGACGCCAAACATGGTCCATAGCGCCAACTTGCCGCCGTTCTTTTGGGGGAAAGTGAGGCGGAAGGCGCCGTCTTGGTATTTAGGGATGGCATTGGTGCCCAAATTGATGTTCAAGGCTTGGAACATGCTCAAGGTAGAGTAGCGGTAGACGCCCAAGAAGGAAGGGGCGCGGCGACCGTCCTTGGCAGGTCCAATGGGGCCTTCGAGCATCAGCTCTGTGCCGAGGAGACCGAGTTGGGCCGAACCTTCAAATTTTTCGTTGTTTCCGTCGCGCATTTGTAGGTCAAAAACGCCCGCAATCGCATTGCCGTATTCTGCAGGCCATGCCCCCGTAAAGAAGTCTGAATTGGCCAAAAACTTGTTGTTCAAAATGGTGACCGGACCGCCACCCGTACCGGGGATGGAGAAGTGGTTGGGGTTGGGGATATTGATACCCTCCATGCGGTATAGCACGCCTGCTGGAGTATTACCACGAATGACCAAGTCGTTTCGTTGATCATCCGATCCTTGTACGCCCGCAAAGTTGGTGGCCATGCGCGCGGGCTCGCCTCGTGAACCGGCATACAAATTGGTTTCTTCCACAGAGAATTGGCGCGCCGAAACAGTGGCCATTTCGTTTTTGGCTTGGCCCGTCACCGCAGCGGTCACTTCTACCTCGCCTAGCTGGGTGGCCATTTCTTGCAGTCCAATGGTGAGCACCGCTTCTTTTGCCGAATTGAGCTCTAGCGCACGGGTTTGGGCTCCATAGCCAAATAGCCCCACGGCGAGGGTCTGGCGCCCTACGGGAATGTTGGTTAATTTGAAAGAACCTTGGTCATCGGTTACCACTTTTTGGTCGCCAATAGTCACTGTGGCACCAATTAAAGGGAACTTAGAATCCGCGTCGACGATGGTACCTCGGACCGTCTGCGTGAGGACCTGAGCCCACGAAAGGGCGGGGAGAGCAATCAAGGCGATTGCCAGTATCCATGAGCGCTTCATAGGATGTATAGATTTTGTGTTCGCTAAAAGTAGGGGAATTATACCCATTCCTTTAAGCGGTTTGCAACGGTCGGCATGCTTTTTGGCATCTTTGTAGGACATTTCCTGCGCATGAAGCAATTTTCCGTATTTCTTTTGGCCTGTTTGGGCCTTTTGTCCCTTTCCGTCAACGCCCAATCCAAGGGTTCCTACACCGTGAATGGTTTTGTCACTGACAGCCAAACGGGGGAGAAACTCATTTCGGCCTATGTCTTTGACCAAGTGTCTCAGCAGGGCACCACGACCAATGCCTATGGCTTCTTCTCGATGACTTTGCCCAAGGACAGTGTGGCGCTGCAGGTGAGCTTTATCGGCTACCGCCCCTACCTCCAAGGCAGTTTCCTCAACAAACGCGGTGTAACGGAAATGGACGTCATGCTAGTTCCGGATGACATTCTGTTGGAAGAAGTGGAAGTGGTGGGCGTTCGTGCAGGCGAAGTGCAAGAGCGGACCCAAATGAGTTCGGTGAATCTGGACATTAAAACCGTGAAAAACCTGCCAGTCCTTTTGGGAGAGACGGATTTGCTCAAGGTGATCCAGCTTTTGCCAGGTGTCCAGAGTGGAACGGAAGGGACGTCTGGATTTTATGTGCGGGGCGGTGGACCGGACCAAAACCTTATCCTGATAGATGGTGTGCCGGTGTACAACGTGTCGCACCTCTTTGGCTTCTTTTCGGTCTTCAATGCCGATGCCATCAACAATGTCCAACTGATTAAGGGAGGTTTCCCCGCGGAATACGGCGGTCGACTCTCCTCGGTCTTGGATGTGCGGATGAAAGAGGGCAACTTGAAAGAGTGGAAGGCAGAAGGCGCCGTTGGTGTTATTTCCTCCAAACTTACCCTGGAGGGACCCTTGTGGAAGGATCGAACCTCCATGTTGGTTTCCGGCCGTCGCACGTACTTGGATGTCCTGACGCAACCCATTATTCTCGCCAACAATCCCAATGGAACAGGAGGCTATTACTTCTACGATCTCAATGCCAAAATCAACCACAAGATTAACCGCAACAATCAGCTGTATCTGAGCTTCTACGATGGCAAGGACGAAGCCTATATCCGGTACAAGGAAACGTGGGAGAATCAAGGGTTTCGTTCGGTCGTCAAATCCGATAATAGTTTGAGTTGGGGGAACCGAATTGCTACCGCCCGATGGAACTGGATCATCACCCCGCAGCTGTTTAGCAACCTAACCGCCACGTACAGCCGGTACCGATTCATTACAGATTTGAACTTAGAGGATACCCAGACGGATTTGGCCACGGGTCAATCCAATGTGGATCGATTTGCCATCACCTACCTTTCACAAATTGAGGATAATGGCGCCAAATGGGACTTTGATTACGCCCCTTCGCCCAATCATGCCATCAAGTTTGGGGCGTCGTTCACGCAACACGCCTACGATCCTGGGGTGAACAGTATTACATTCTCCTCTGGAGGTAATTCCATTGACACCAACTTTGGCTCCTTTTCGCAAGTCGCAAATGACTATGTGGCCTATCTCCAAGACGATTGGAAAATTGGGGACCGTTTGCGCGTGAATGCGGGCATCCACTTCAATGGCTTCCAGGTAGAAGAGGTGAACTACACCAGCCTTCAGCCTCGGTTGTCCGCGCGTTATCTCTTGAGTGAAAAAAGTTCTTTAAAGTGGAGTTACGTCCAAATGGTGCAATACATGCACCTTTTGGCCAACCAAACGATTGGATTACCTACGGATTTGTGGGTGCCGGTGACGGCGTCGATTCGGCCCCAAGAAGCCTGGCAAACGGCCATAGGCTATGCCCACAATCTGGGCGAAGGGTGGGAATTGACCCTCGAGGGCTATTACAAGGACATGCAAAACCTCATCGAATACAAAGACGGTGCATCCTTCCTTTTTGGCTTTGAGGATTGGCAGCAAAAAGTCACGGTGGGTCGAGGCTGGGCCTATGGAGCAGAATTTTTACTCGAAAAGAAAACAGGCAAGACGACCGGATGGCTGGGCTATACTTGGGCGAAGACTATGCGTCAATTTGACGAAATCAACTTCGGAGACCCCTATCCCTACACCTACGATCGCCGCCACGATGTCAGTCTGACGATGTCCCATCAATTCAATGAAGAGTGGTCTGGGGGATTGGTATGGGTGTATGGAACGGGCCGCGCGACGACCCTGCCAACACGCAAGTACTATGCGCGTCCGGAGACGTTCTCCTGGGAGCCCTGGTATTACACCATTGAGCAGGTGCAAGGCCGCAACAATTTCCGTGAACCTGCCTATCACCGATTGGATCTTTCCGTCACACGCACCAAGCCAACGCAATGGGGCGAACAGAGCTGGCAGTTTGGCCTCTACAATGCTTACAATCGCATCAACATCTTCTTCATGGACTTTGGGTACGACGACTTCAATAACCGTGTGCTGAAAGGCTATGGCTTGTTCCCCATGATCCCCTCTGTGTCTTACGCGTTTAAATTTTAAGTGATGAAATCCATCCTAGTTACCGCCACCGCATTGACCCTAGTTCTCTGGTCCTGCGAGCGCATTATTCCGTTCAACGCAGAAGATGATCAGCCTTTGATCACGTTGTACAGCACCCTAGAGCCAGACGCACCCTTGGAGGCCTTTGTTTCACGTTCTGTGGGCATACTAGATCAAGGCGAACCCATTTTGCTCGAGGACGCCACCGTTTGGGCGGAGGACATCAACGGTCAAGTGCTGGATACGTTGGTGTTTATTGGGTTTGGTCAGTACCGCGCGGCCAATGTCACCGGGGTGGCCGGTGAGTTTTACACGATTAAAGTCACGCATTCCACCTTGCCATCGGTGTATGGCCAAGCGACCATCCCGGCCATTCCATTGGAAGGAGCAGTGGATTCGGTTAATTTCTATGACGGATCAGGTTCTGGGCTGCTTCCCTACAAGGAGTATTCCTTTGAAATTATAGACGACGGCGACCCAGGCTACTATATGATTGAAGCGTATGAGCGTTTGCGAGGCAGCATCACCATTCCTGATTACCCCATTTCCCTTGAAACGGATGATCCCTTGGTGAATGGCAGTGGATTCGGCCAAAACAATTGGACCTCTCGCATTGATATATCCAATGAGTTTTTCTTAGGCCAAACCCATACCCTAAAAATCCGCGTCTACCAGTGGGATCAACAGGGCATGGAAATCCTCTTTAAACTAAAGAAGGTGGACGAGGCCACCTTCTTTTACGAGCGATCGTTAGATCAGTACCAGAACGCCAACGGGAATCCTTTTACGCAGCCCGTCAGTGTGTATTCTAACGTCCAAAACGGCCTAGGAGTCGTTGCAGGAACGTCGCACCGTTGGATTCTGCTGTAACAGTTTCTGCAGGTGCTACAGCCGCTTCGGGTGCAGGAGGATTGGTAGCTACACCGCTGTTGGGACATACATAGTCCGTCACGGCAATGCCTTCTTGATTCTTGATCGCGCCAAATCCGCCTTGGATGTCCACGATGTTGTGTATGCCGCGGCTCTTCAAGATGGAGCTGAAAATCATGGAACGGTAACCGCCCGCACAGTGGATGTACACGGGGTTGCCAGAGGGCAACTCGTTAAAGCGTGCATTGAGGTCGTCCAATGGCAAGTTGATGGAGGTCGTCATGCGCTCTGCGGTGTATTCGCCCACCTTGCGCACGTCCAATACTACGGCTGCAGGATCAGCGGCCAAGCGCTGTGCAAATTCCGCGGTAGTGATGCTCTCAATGTGGTCGGTTTCCTTGCCAGCGGCTGACCAAGCTTCAAAACCACCCTCTAGGTAGCCCAATACGCGGTCGTAGCCCACACGTGCCATTCGCTTGATAACCTCTTCTTCGCGGCCGTTGTCCGTGACGAGCAGAATATTCTGCTTGATATCGGGAATCAAGGCGCCTACCCATGGAGCAAATCCGCCATCGATGCCAATGTTGATGGAGTTGGGGATGTGTCCGGCGGCAAAGGTTTGGGGCTTGCGCGTATCCAGCACCAATGCTTCCATTTCATTGGCCATCGCTTCAAAGGCGACGGGATCAAATGACTTGCCTGCGTCAGCGAGCAATTCTTCAAAGCCCGGGATGGCCTGCTTGTTCAAGGCGACGTTCTCAGGGAAATACGCGGGAGGAGGCAACAAGCCGTCTGTCACTTCTTTCACAAACTCTTCGCGGCTCATGTTGGCACGGAGGGCGTAGTTAGTCTCGAGCTGTTCGCCCAAGGTTCCTACCGTCTCCTTGCTCATGTTCTTGCCACAAGCCGATCCTGCACCATGACCTGGATACACCACTACTTCAGGGCTCAAGGTCATAATCTTGGTGCGCAGTGAATCAAACAAAGTGCTTGCCAAATCTTCTTGTGTCATGCTCGCGGCTTTTTGCGCCAAATCTGGACGGCCCACGTCCCCGAGGAACAAGGTGTCTCCGGAGAAGAGCGCGCGGTCTTGTCCGTCTTCATCGATGAGCAAATAGCACGTAGACTCCATGGTATGTCCAGGGGTATGCAATACTTTGATTTTCAAATCCCCGATTTCTAGAACTTCGCCATCCTTGGCGCTGTGAAATTCAAAAGAGGGGTTTGCATTCGGGCCATATACAATCTTGGCGCCCGTCTTTTCAGCCAAGGCGACGTGGCCAGAAACGAAGTCCGCATGGAAATGCGTTTCTAGTACGTATTTGATTTTCACGCCCAGTTTTTCTGCACGCTCCAAATACGGGGTTGACTCTCGAAGCGGGTCGATGACCAGAGCTTCCCCATTAGAATGAATGAAGTAAGCACCTTGGGCCAAACAGCCCGTATAGATCTGTTCTACGCTGGGATGAATATTCATGATTCTGTGGCTTGAGTTTTAATCTTTTTACAACAATTCTTTTCCTACAATGAAGATGCCCATGATAAGGACAAACCATCCGAAGGCTTTCTGCAACTTCTTGGCTTCAATCTTCTTACTAACAAATGTACCAATCACCATTCCGACAATTGCGACCAAAGTCACCAAACCCAAAAGGCTCCAGTCCATTTCATGGTGGCCCAAGTCTCCTGTAAAACCAAGGAGGGATTTAAAAGCAATAATGGTCAAGCTGGTACCAACTGCGGTTTTCATGTCCAAGCCGGTTACGAGGACCAAGGCGGGGATAATGAGAAATCCGCCACCCGCACCGACCAAGCCTGTGAGGACACCCACCACCAATCCTTCGGTCAAAACGATAGCTATCTTCTTACCTGTAGACATTACAACCGTGGATCTGGCAGCTTTTTTACTGACAATCATACCTCGAGCAGCCAACAGCATTAGGACCGCAAAGAGCAACATGAGGAAGGTGTCACGTGTCAGCTCAAAGTTTCCAAAGTTGGCTATGCTATCTGGAATTTGGGGGACGATGTAGGCACGTGTGGCGTAAACGGCAACAACGGCTGGTGCACCAAAGTACAGCGCAGTTCCAAAGTCCACTTCGCCTTGTCGTGCTTTTGGAAAGATGGAGGCCAAACTCGTTGCGCCGACAATGAACAGCGAGTACGCGGTAGCAATCGTGGGATCAATTCCAAATAAATAGACCAACACGGGGAGGGTCAGTATGGATCCACCTCCACCTAAAATTCCAAGGGAAAGGCCAATCAGGAGGGTAGCGAGGTATGCGAGGATGAGCATGGGTTGTACTATTAGTACGGACAAAATTGTCGATTTGGTGGAAAACATTTGGTGACCTTCGTCACGAAAAAAAAGCCCGGTTCACGGCTCAGAGCGGTGAGGATTACATTTTACCTTTCATCATTCGGTTCCAGTACATTCAGGGCAGACCGTACTTTTTCAAAATCCAAGCAGGCTGAAACTAATGGGCCCCCACAGGATCTGTCAATCCAATTCGGAGCTTTCCGTTGGCATTCTTCAGTTGCGCTGCGGCCATGACGCCACAAATGCCAGCGCCTGCAATAAATACGTCATAATTGAACATTGTATAGAGTAGGTAGGGGTTTGTCTAGTTTAAAGCATGAAAGAAATTAGGCCTAATCACACATCAGTGTGGTGACGCTTGGCTCACCATACGAGGACTTGCTTCCATCTTGTTTGAGATGCATCTTTGCACGATGTCCACAAGTCCCCAGCGTAGGTCCGCCATTTTACCCTTGGCTTGGCCAGAAATGACGGCAAGAGGCCGGGAGAAAATCTGGCACTATCTGCGCAAAATGGGTATTGTAAAAAATGTCAACATGATGGTGGGTCATGCTGGTATAGTCATTGCAGAGTCCAACGAGTTTCATTACTACG
This sequence comes from Cryomorphaceae bacterium, assembly GCA_003444795.1. Lineage (GTDB taxonomy): Bacteria > Bacteroidota > Bacteroidia > Flavobacteriales > Schleiferiaceae > TMED14. The sequence goes on along the minus strand of DLWR01000004.1, from coordinate 2,647 downwards.
ATTTTGGCCGGTACATCACCCCGCGCATCATGGGTCGGCCACGAAGTGCTGCTACGGACCCCAAGCTAAAGTTGGATACGATTCCTATGTGGGACGATCACGGGCGATTGAGCAATGTGGAGGCCTTGCTGAGCGAATTGGAAGCCAAGAAAGCGGCTACTCATGGGGAAGGTCGACTCTTTGCATCCGTCTTTTACGGTGGAGATGTCCAAAAAGCTTTGACCTATGCCAAGGAGCTTCAAGAAAAAGGCTATGTGGGCTACCATGGCTTAGACAAAAAGCAGAGCAATTGTGCACGTTTTGTTGCCAATACCATCTTGGCGAGCATGGAGCGCAATACCAAAGAGTACCGCCGTTTTAAATACCCCATCACCTACGCGCCATCGCCCTATTTCAATGTTCTAGCGGGTGCGAGTTCGGGCCAATTTGTGATCTGGACAGACGGGCAAGGGGAATGGCTCACTAAGCCCACCGGGCATGCGCTCTTGGATATTCTGGTTAAAGGATCCTATGCTTTCCGCAAAAGCAAAGCACGCAGCTTGCCTTCGGATGGGAAAGTAGGTCAGCTTGAAGAGCCGGATCAGCGTCCAGCCGGAGTTTTAGCCTCGGATGTGTACTTGGGAGGCATAGGAGAAGGCGCTTATCACCGCTTACAGGAGGTAAGCAAGACGTCCATTCTTATGACCCGTATCGATTTGGCGGGAAAGGTGGAATTTATGGCCGAGTACGAGTGTCCGGCGGACTGGCTTTTGGACTGGAAATCGGGCCATGCTCACCTAGTGCATGATAGCCATTATGCTTGGTTGACCCTAAAGCACAAAAAAACGAACGATACACAGCGTTGCCGTCGAATCCCGTAACTTTGAGGGACATGCAAACGGATGACGCCACGCTCCTCAAAATCCTCACTTCAGGGTGTGACGAGCGCATTTTTTTACGTCCAGAAACGGACGCCAACAAATACCATCTCAACCCTTTAAAGTACGAAGGACTCTTTCATCGCGGGTCGTGCACCTGCGGGACGCTGACGCCTTCAGGGCACCGATCGGCCATGGCATTTCTTGAAATCTATGAGGAAGCGCGTCACGCGGAATACGTCAAGAATCAAGCGAAGCGCTTGCAAGCCCTGTTGCGCCAAGATGAGCGCGATGAGTTTCACGTGTTCTTTGGCCCCAGTGGTAGCGACATGATGTATTTACCCTTGCTTTTTCAAAGCATACTTCACCCCGGTGAAGAAATCATCAACATTGTTTCTTGCCCGGAAGAATTGGGTTCGGGTTCTAAAGCCGCAGCGGAAGGGGCCTACTACGCGGAGTGGAATCAATTTGGAGAGCGCATCCCAATGGGGGAACAGGTGACGGAGGGTATTCGATCCAGAGTACATTACCTGGACGCGCGTGCCTCTACGGGGCACATCGTCGATCGCAAACAAGCCATTCGCGACCTCATCGCCGATAATCCTGGAAAACCCTTGATTGGAAACCTCGTATTTGGCTCAAAATCAGGAATTAAAGACGACCTTGATATTGTAGACGAATTCAAGGAAGGCGTCATGTGGGTCGTGGATATGTGCCAGTTCCGCACCGACCGAACTTTAATTCACGAACTCATCGGCAAAGGCGTCATGCTCATGGTGACGGGCTCCAAATTTTACCAAGCTCCGCCATTCTGCGGGGCGCTGCTCGTTCCTAAAAATTGGACGCGGGCTTTAGCGGCTAAAGATGGTGCTGTGGCTGCCGGATTAGAGGCTCTTTTTACGAGCTACGATATCCCACCCGCATTGCCTCAAGTGCGCAGCCAATTGCGCGACTTTAAAAATTTGGGATTGCTCCTTCGCTGGGAAATTGCCCTCCAAGAAATGGAAGCCTACATGGCCTATTCCCAAGAGGAGGCCAATGGGTTGATTCGGCGCTGGAATCAGGTGGTTACGGGACGGTTGGCGCAAAGCGATGCTTTCCGTTTGATGCCCAATATGGAGTTGACCAACGACAGCATTGTTAGCTTTATGGTTTTGGTGGAAGGGAAACCACTCAATCACTTGGAGCTTAAAAAATTATTCGACTACTTGGTCCTGAACACGCACGAAGGTTTGCGCGACTACAACCGCATATTTCTGGGGCAGCCTGTGCAGTACGGGGAGAAGAGCTTTATCCGATTGGCGATTGGATCACATAGTGTGCGCAAGCAGTTGGCCAAGAAGCAGTTTGATCCGACCAATGACCTCCAAATTATCGCGCTGATTGAAAGTGCGGTAGAAAAAGTGTTTTCCGCATGAAGACCTTGAGTCAGGAAGCACATTGGGCAGTGAATACGTGGCTGGCCTCTGGCCAAAAAACGGAGGAGGATACCGCTGTGCTTTTTCACTCCTGGAATGCCCAGAAGCGCTACCTAGACCATTTGGCTCAAGCGTTTGATCAGCCACACGCCCTACATGCGGTGGCCATCAAAACCCAACCTCATCCGGCGATCCTGAAAAAGGTGGTGGAGTGGGGCTTTGGTCTAGAGGCGGCCAGCATGGAAGAGGTTCAACTTGCTTTACAGGTGGGTTGTTCACCGGAACGCATCGTATTTGATTCGCCCGTAAAAACCCGTGCGGAGATTGCCTATTGCCAGGCCCATCTTCCAGGATTGCGCTTCAATGGAAATT
>DLWR01000036.1:7855-8185 GCA_003444795.1 Cryomorphaceae bacterium | reverse complement strand
TGCCCTTCACGGACAAGTCCCAGCACGAGATGTTCCGTTCCAATGCTATCGTGTCCAAGCCGTAGGGCCTCTTCTTTGCTGTAGCCAATCACGTCTTTGACGCGTGGCGAGAAATTTTCATCCATACGTCCAAAGTAACCAATACAATGCCAAGTGTTGCTGCGCTGTGAATAAGAACATTTATAAACATCAAATTGTGCATAAAACGTGGCTTAAATCCGCGTCAATTGGGCGTTTGGCGGGGTTTCCAGGTGTATTTTTACGGGATATACCATAATCTGACAAAATGGCGGACGCTGAACGTATTATTCCCATAAATATTGAGGAGGA
>DLWR01000036.1:0-7556 GCA_003444795.1 Cryomorphaceae bacterium | reverse complement strand
ATGAAGAGCTCCTACATCGATTATTCGATGTCGGTAATTGTTTCCCGTGCCTTGCCTGATGTACGCGACGGACTAAAACCTGTACACCGCCGCGTGCTTTTTGGCATGAACGAAATGGGCAACTTCGCCTCACGTTCTTATAAAAAATCGGCCCTTGTAGTGGGTGAGGTCATGGGTAAATACCACCCGCACGGTGACTCAGCCATCTACGATACAGCTGTTCGCATGGCCCAGAACTGGTCGCTGCGCTACACACTCATTGATGGCCAAGGAAACTTTGGTTCAGTAGACGGCGACTCTCCTGCCGCTATGCGTTATACGGAAATCCGGATGCGCAAGATCACGGAAGAGATGGTCAAGGACATCGACAAGGAGACCGTAGACTTCAAACTGAACTACGACGACTCTCGCGAAGAGCCTACCGTTCTGCCCACGCGCATCCCCAATCTCTTGGTGAATGGCGCTTCGGGTATTGCGGTTGGTATGGCCACCAATATGCCTCCGCACAACCTCACGGAGACGGTGAACGCCACCATCGCCTATGTGGAGAACCCAGAGATTGATGTGGATGGCTTGATGCAGTATGTCAAGGCTCCCGACTTCCCAACGGGTGGTATCATCTACGGCTACGATGGCGTTAGCGAAGCGTTCCACACCGGCCGTGGCCGTATTGTGGTTCGTGGTCGTGCGACGATAGAAGAAGTGAATGGCCGCGATTGCATCATTGTTTCGGAAATTCCTTATCAGGTCAACAAGGCCGAAATGATCAAGAAGACCGCTGAGCTGGTCAATGATAAAAAGCTAGAAGGCATCAGCGATATCCGCGACGAATCGGACCGAAATGGCATGCGCGTCGTGTACGTCTTGAAGCGTGATGCGGTCCCCAATGTGGTGCTCAACAAGTTGTTCAAGTACACGCAACTTCAGTCTTCCTTCAGCGTGAACAACGTCGCGTTGGTGGCTGGTCGTCCTGCGACCTTGAACCTGCGCGACATGATCCACTACTTTGTGGAGCACCGCCACGAGGTAGTCGTTCGCCGCACCAAATACGAATTAGCCCAATCTGAAAAGCGTGCCCACGTATTGGAAGGCTTGTTGATCGCTATCGACCGTTTGGATGCTGTCATCGCTTTGATTCGCGGGTCAAAAACCGTGGAAGATGCGCGCGATGGCCTGATGAACCAGTTTGGCCTATCTGAGATTCAAGCCAAAGCCATTCTGGACCTGCGTTTGCAGAAGCTGACCGGTTTGGAGCGCGACAAAATCAAGGCCGAATTCAACGAATTGATGGAGCAAATTGCGTACTTCAAGCGCATTTTAGACGAAAAAGACCTCCGCATGAGCATCATCAAGGAGGAGCTTGTGGAGATCCGCGACAAGTACGGAGATGAGCGCCGCTCGGAAATTGAATACGCAGGCGGTGACATGCGCATCGAAGATATGATTGCCGATGAGGACGTGGTCATCACCATCTCTCACATGGGCTATGTCAAGCGTACGCCATTGACCGAATACCGCACGCAGAGTAGAGGAGGAGTGGGCTCTCGTGGCGCCACGACGCGTGACGAGGACTTTATCGAACACGTCTTCGTAGCCTCCAACCACAACTACCTCTTGTTCTTTACCGAGCAAGGACGTTGTTTCTGGCTCCGCGTTTTTGAAATTCCGGAAGGCAACCGAACCAGCAAAGGCAAGGCCATCGTCAATTTGATCAACATCCCTCAAGACGATAAAGTGCGTGCCTTCATCAACACGAAGGACATCAAGGACGAGGAATATGTAAACTCGCACTACGTCGTTCTGTGCACTACCAAGGGTATTATCAAGAAGACCACTCTGGAAGCCTACAGCCGTCCACGTGTCAATGGCATTAACGCCATCACGGTTCGTGAGGGCGACCAATTGCTTGAGGCGCGTTTGACCACCGGTTCCATGGAGATTCTGATGGCGGTGCGTTCAGGTAAAGCCATTCGCTTCCCTGAAGAGAAGGTTCGTCCGATGGGCCGAAATGCATCCGGTGTTCGCGCCATGACCTTGGATACCGACAATGATGAGGTTGTTGGCATGGTCTGCACCGATAGTGATCAAGAGTCCATCTTGGTGGTGAGCCAAAACGGCTATGGCAAGCGCACCCTCGTGGAGGATTACCGTGTGACCAACCGTGGCGGTAAAGGTGTTAAAACATTGAGCATCACCGAAAAAACCGGTGAATTGGTGGCCATCAAGGTGGTGACCGATGAGGACGATTTGATGATTACCACCAAGAACGGCATCATGATCCGTATGGAGATGAAGGAGATTCGTGTCATGGGACGCGCCACACAAGGCGTGCGCGTTATCAACCTGAAGTCCGGTGTGGTTATCTCTTCCGTGGCCAAAGTGCCTCACCAAGAGGAGGAGGAAGGTGTCGAAGTGATGGATGCTGACGCTGAAGATGTAGTAGAAGGGGCAACCCCTGAAGCTCCAAGTGCTGAAAATCAAGAATAATTTTCACCTAATCGCAGATTCAACGCCCGGCCCAAAAGGTCGGGCGTTATCTTTGTAGCCTATTATTGACTCTATGAAAACGACAGCATTCTTTGGAGCTCTGGTTTTGTCCATCTCCGTTTTTGCGCAAGCGCCCAGCGTATCGAGCGCCAAAATCGCCATGGATCGTGGGGATTTGACTGAAGCCAAGAAGTACATCGATGAGGCAACTGGCATCATTGAGACTCAGCCTGCCGCCGAGCAGAATCCCAAGTTGATGCCCAAGTTTTACGCCTACCGCGGTCAGGTGTACTACAAGTTGTTCAAGGACGAGACCTTGACGCAACCCAGCTACTTGGATGAAGCGGCGAAGAGCTTTTCAGATTGTATTGCATACGAAGAAGCGAGCAAGAAGCAGCGCTACAGCAAGGAAGCGGTGGAGATGTTGCCCTATGTGGCTGCCGACTACGTGTCAATGGCGGAAGATTTAAACTTCAACAAACAGGATAAGATAGGAGCTGTAAAAGCTTATAAATCAGCGTACGAACTTCGCTTGGCAATGGGCCAAACAGACACCTTGACCTACAGCTACATGGGCTACCTCTATCAAGATTTGAAAGAGTATGCCATGGCGGAAGAGATTTACAAGAAGTTGATGGAGCTTGACTTCAAAGGCATCACCTGGACGGGTATCTTAACGGAGGATGGGCAGCGGTATCCTTTCCCAGACAAAAAGACCTTGGACTTCTACGTCCAGACGGAGCGTGCTTCTGAGCCCAAGCGTTCAGAGAGCATCAACCACGAGTTCTTCATCCAACTTTTGTGGGTGTACAACGAGCAAAAGGACCAGGATAGCTACGATGCTTTGATGAAGGTGGCACGTGCCAAGTTCCCCAGCAACGATCAGCTTTTGAAGATGGAATTGCAGTCTTTCTTGGACAAGGGCGACTTTGATGGCGCCTTGGCCAACTTGGACGAGGCATTGGTAAACGATCCCAAAAATGCGTTGTACTTGTACAATGCGGGTGTGATCAACCACCAGCAAAAGAAGAACATTGAGAAGGCGCGCACGTTCTATGTGGCGGCTGTTGAGGCAGATCCAAACTACTTGGATGCCGTTTACATGCTTGGCTTGATGCACATTGAAGCCTCTAACGTGGTGGTGGAGAAAATGAACGATTTGCCCCGCAATGCAACCAAAGAATACAATAAGTTGAATTTGGAGAAGGATGCCGAATTGGCCAAAGCGCTAGTGTACTTTGAGCAAGCCTACGGAATCAATCCCAAAGACGACGCAACCTTGCAAGCTTTGCGCGAGGTGTACTACAAGTTGGGCAAGTACGACGACGCCAAGCGTATCATGGCAGAAATGAGCGCTCTCTAAGGATAGGGCCTGATTAGCTATTGAAAACGCGCTCCAATAGGGGCGCGTTTTTTATTTCTACGACTAACACAGATGGTGCAAGTTGAGTGTTAGTGGGGGTGGTTGGTAAAATAGTTAGTTAACATAATATATATTATAGGCAAAAAGGATGAATAGAAATAACGCCGGTATGGCACGGTTTCAGCGCTACGACGCGCCCTGGCGCTTCACTGTGGGATTTGCGCCTCTCCGCTTGGGTAACTGCACCACGGGATGCCCCAAGCCAGAATCCGCATAGCGCGGATCCGAAATCATGGGACAGCGTTCCAGGTGTTCAACTTCTAGGCTGAGGTATCCCAGTTCATCTTGTACGCGTCCCGTAAGCAGATAAACGCCGCGCTCCTTGAGCACGTGGCGCTTGACGGTTGGCGGAAAATGCACGGTATCAAACACATGGCCGTTGTGCTCCTGAAATGTGGCAAACTGCATATGCTCCCCCTTAACCGTCTTGCTGTGCTTTACGGTGACCAAATAGCCCAAAATCTGGATCGTGTCACCCACGTGCCTGGGCCAATGTTTGACAGATAGGCTGTGTTTTCCTTGCCAACCGGTAAATAAATCAAAGGGATGCCCCAGGCTAAATCCAAAGAGTTCGAGCTGATCGTACGCCTCATCCAAGGCGTGGTGCGTTAATTCAGGCAGTGAAAATGCCCGAACAGGCTCCTCAAATAAGGATAAACTTGGGGCGGCCTGCGGTTTGTGTCCGAGCCGATGGTGCGCTTCCCAGAGCAAGCCACGTTTGGGCTGCCCGGTGAATCGAAAGGCACCAGCCCGAATCAGCAAGAGCAACGCGTCCAAGGATAGTGGGTGCTCTGCGCGATGCATTCGGTCAATAAATTGTCCCAGCGAGGAAAATGGCCCGTTTTGCGCGCGCTCGGCATCCAGCGCGCGGCAAACACGTATGTCCATCCCTGAAATGCGTCCTGAGCCCAAAATAATGCGGTTTTTGGTGCGTAAAGAAGTGTCGGTTCGGCCCTCATTTACACAGGGAGGCTCAATGTAGGCGCCATGGCGACGCGCCTCTTGGAGGTAAAACTCGGCGCGGTAGAATCCCCCGCCATTGTTGACGGTAGCGACCAGGTACTCCATCGGATAATGGGCCTTGAGGTACAGGCTTTGGAAGCTTTCGACGGCATAGGATGCGGAATGCCCTTTGGCAAAGGCATAGCCGGCAAAGCTTTCAATTTGACGCCAAATCTCGCGTGCATCGGCATCGGGATAGCCTTTTTCTCGGCAATTCGCGAAAAACTGCCGCTCCACGGCGAGAAACTCCTCGCGCGAACGGTACTTGCCCGACATGCCGCGCCGAAGGACATCGGCCTCCGCCAAGCTAAGTCCTGCATAGTAATGCGCCACGCGAATCACGTCTTCCTGGTAAACCATCACCCCATAGGTTTCAGGCATGATGTCCAGCAAAATTGGGTGCGCGCGCTTTCGTTTTTCTGGATCTCGGTGGCGCTCAATGTATTCGCGCATCATGCCGGATTGCGCTACGCCGGGCCGAATCACCGAGCTGGCAGCCACAAGTTCTAAGTAGCTGGATGTTTGCAGTTTGTGCATGAGCATCCGCATGGCGGGTGACTCGACATAAAAGCAGCCCATGGCTCCCCCCTGCTTTAACAGGGCCAGGCTAGCTGGGTCCGTTTTGAAGCGCCGAACGTCGTGAATGTCCAGCTGTGCGACTTCTGCGGGTCGGGTTTCCTTGAGAATTTCGACGCATTCTGAAATCTTACTCAGTCCGCGTTGCCCCAGGATGTCAAACTTGTGCAAGCCAACATCTTCCGCGGTGTACATGTCAAAATCCACCGTGGGAAAGCCTTTTGGGGGCAAAAAGGTCGTCGAAAAGGCGTGCAGCGGCTCCTGCGCAATCAAAATCCCACCGGAATGAATGCTCATGCGATTGGGCAGTCCGTGCAGCCGATGCGCATACTGCAGGAGCCGCTGGGCGCTTTCGTCCCCTCCGGGAATCTTCCCGTCCGCCAGGGCGTCAATCTCAAACTTGGGAAGGCCAAAGACCTTTCCTAGCTCACGAACCACCGCACGGTACTGAAAAGTGTTGCAGGCCCCCAGAAGCGCGGTATTTGGAAAACGCTTGAAGATGTAGGCGGTTAAGTGCTGTCGGTCCCGCCACGAGAAGTCTAGGTCAAAATCTGGCGGTGATTGGCGGTACAGGTTGATGAAGCGCTCAAAGTACAGGTCGAGCTCAATGGGGTCTACATTAGTTATTTTCAATAGGTAAGCCACCATGCTATTGGCCCCACTCCCCCGTCCAACATAGAAGAAATCCTGCTTCTGAGCATACCGAACGATGTCCCAATTGAGCAAGAAATACGCGGTAAAGGACTTTTCTTGGATAATGGACAGTTCCTTTTCAAGTCGATCTAAAATGGCGCGTGTCGCACGGGGGTAGCGATGCGGCAGGGCGTCTAGGCAGAGGTGCCGAAGAAGTGCTTGGTCTTTTTGAGGGTCCCCCGTGTAGGACTGTTGATTCTTGCCCCCACTCCCCTTCCCTAGTTGCGCGTCCCAAGGGGGCAAGGAGCGCAGGAAGTCTTGGCTGCGCGCCCACAATGTTGCGGGAAAATGAGCGGCTGCCGAGGACTGGTCCTCCCAGCGATGGGCGTTGGGCAGGTGGTCTTGGGGGGTGAGCTTGCTAAGAACCGTGTTGTTTTCCATCGCTCGCAGGAGGCGGTGGCTGTTGTAGTCTCCCGTATTCCGAAAAGCCATCGTGGTCCAAGCGATGCAGCGCGAATACTGGGGATGGCGTTGCGCGCGCCGGACTTCTTCAGGTTCGACGCCAATCCACTCGTGGTCGGCGAGCATGCGCTGGGGCGCGCAGGTAAAAGGATAGACGGTCCGAACATCTGGCAAAACGGGGAGTTCATGCAAGCGATGGGGCCGCGCCGCGCTTAGCCAGGCGTTGAGGGCTTGGAATCCTTGGGGAGTTTCGGGAAAGAGAACGGCTAAGCGTTCGCCACCCATGCGGAGGTCCACAGCGGGTTGAAGCGGGATTTTCGCCGCCTGTAACGTGGGAAGGATGCCAGCTGTGCCGTTGATTTCAGCGAGGACAAGGGGTTCGCAGCCGTGAAGTTCTGCGAGGTTGAGCACGTCTTTGGGCTCCAGCACACCAAATCGGAAGCTGTACGCCGTATGGGTAAGAACCATGGTCAGGAGGGGCGCATGCCCTCTAAGCGGAGATCCTCCTTCGTCTGGTACTCCTCTTCGCTAAACAGCCGTTCTCCGATGGGCAAGAGCATCTTGACGTCCTTGTTTCGGGGGTTTTTAATGGCGGTAGAGATAGGATAGGCATTGAGTTTTTCGCCTGGATAGGGCGTCAAAAGGTCGGTGATATCGCTCAAGTCGGTGTCCGGGGAGAGCCAATCGCGTTCTGCGTCGCGCGGGAGGATGACCGGAGATCGGTGGTGACGAATCCGCTGTGTAACCGAGTTGGCGGCGGCTGTGATGATGGCGAAGGAGCGTAGAACCTCTCCAGTCGTGGGGTTTTGCCATTCGTCCCAGATGCCTGCAAAGGCAAAGGGGCGTTCTTGTTTGCGCAGGTAGACGAGGTAAGGCTCGCTCAGCTTAGTGTCTTCGGGCCCCTCTATGAAGGCATCGGCGAGCACTAGGCAGCGCTGGCTTCGAATGGCTTTCCGAAAACTAGGCTTCTGCA
>DLWR01000183.1 GCA_003444795.1 Cryomorphaceae bacterium | reverse complement strand
AACGGGTTGTCCACCTTGGGGGGAGAGCATAAAAACATATAGTTCCCTCCAGTCAGGTAGTTGGCCAAACCAATGGGCAACATCAAGCTCAAATTAATTCCCAAAACTTTGGCCCATGTCCAGCGCCCAATCCGCATGCCGCGCACAAAGTGGTAGTAAAGCGGGATAATGATGATGCCTCCGTGTACCACATAGTACTCCACAAACATGTAAGGAGTGTCTCCTGATGTGAGTTCGGGGGTGAGCAACGAGTGAAATCCACCGACAATTCCCCAGAAGAACAAAGGGTAGTAGGCCCATCGCCAGCCAAAAAGTAGAAGGAAGACGCTGAGAAAGCGGCTAAACCCGCACAAATGGAGCTCCAGATTGTCCATAACATTCCAAAGGCCTTCGTTCACTAGGTGAATATGCTTGCCAATCCACAAAGCCACGAGCGCCAGTCCCCAAGCCATTTCAAAGCGGCGCAAAGCCTGGTCTCCCTTTAAAAATCTGGCAGCTGCAACCACCAATAGTCCATAGGTGGCAAAGATGCCGATGCCGCTCCACCAACCCGAAGAGCCCATCGCATACACGGCGTGCTCAATTTGTAAAAATGTCATGTCTGTACGTTTAGGAATCCCAATTTAGGTAAGTCCACGCACTTAAAAGGAGGGTTTGCGCTTTTCGAGAAAGGCCGTTGTGCCCTCGGCAAAATCTACGGTCGTAAAGCACTGCCCAAAAAGTTTCTGTTCTGCTGCAAACCCCGGGGCTCCTTCTGTCGCCGCATTTACCGCCTGAATAACTGCCGTATGCGCTTGTCCTGAGTTTTTAAGGAATTTGGCAGCCATCGTTAGGGCCGCAGCCAAAAGCTCCTCTGCGGATACTACTTGGTTGACCAATCCGTACCGCTCCGCTGTGGCGGCATCCACCATTCCCGCACTGAGCATCATTTCCATGGCGCGCCCTTTTCCCACGAGTTGAACAAGGCGTTGCGTTCCGCCATACCCAGGGATAAGACCAAGTGAGGTTTCGGGCAGTCCAAGGCGCGCGCTATCTGCCGCAATGCGCACATGACAAGCCATGGCCAACTCCAATCCACCACCAAGGGCAAAACCATTGATGGCCGCGATATAGGGTTTCTTAGCGGCTGCTATTCTGTCAAATAACAGCTGATGTCCTGTGACCGAAAGCGCTTCCCCTTGTTTCGCGTCAAACGAGGCAAATTCCGCAATGTCCGCACCCGCTACAAAGCTCTTTTCCCCAGCTCCGGTCAGAACAACGACCCGAACATCCTCCTCGCCATCCAGCCATTCTACCGCGTCGTGCAGGCTTTGAATCACTTCTTTATTCAGTGCATTAAGGGCCTTTTGACGGTCAATTGTTAGGGTTGCTATGCGATTCTCAATCGCCAAATGCAGGTTTGGGAATTCCATCGTTGTAAATTGGGCTGTTTCCTCAAAGATATTGACCACCCGCCTCTCCCCACCATGAACCTCAAACGTTGGATCCAAGACAAAGTCGGCATCGGCGAAAACCGCGATAAGCTAGCATTGCTTGAAAAGCGAATCGCCGCCCTTGCGACCTTGGAGCAATGGGCCCTGCCCGAGGTTTTGCCCATCCCGCCGGCCTTGGTAGAACAAGCCTGGTCAGAAACGATGGCCGCTTTGGAGCTTCCCGCCACATGGGCTAGCAGTCCTGCGGGCATTCACCGCAGTGACCCCATGTTCCGCTATCCTTTTCAAGTGCATGGCGGGGACACCTTGACCGTTTTGCGCGAGTATTTTTCCACCGGTGCGGAGGCCGCGTTGCGTTTGCATGCCCTAGCACCTAAGGCCGAACGCATTCTGGACTTTGGGGGCGGGTACGGCCGAGTGGGCCGTTTCCTTTCCGCTGCCTTTCCCAATGCAAAGCGCTTAGTTTCGGATCCCAAACTATCTGCGGTCGACTTTCAAATCAAGCACTTTGGCGCTCTTTCCGACGACCAACAGCCCGTCGATCTCATCTTTGCGGGCAGCGTATTTACGCACCTACCAGAGGCTGACTTCCATAGCACACTTAACAGCCTTTTAGGCCGGTTGACGCGTTCTGGCATCCTTGTCCTCACCCTGCACGCCTTCCAATCGCGGCGTTTCTCCTTTCACCCCTACACGGAAGAATCTGCCTTGCGCGAGCTGGAAGATGTTCTGCATGAAGACGTTTACGGCTCTGTGTATTGTTCAGAAGAATTTTGGAACGATGCCCTCGAGCAGAGTTCCTTGGAAACTTGGAGCTACGACATCCTGCCACAGCGCTTTGGCGGAACCCAGCTTTACGTTGTGGTAAAGAGGGGGATAAGGGTATAAGCGTTTAAGGGTGGAAGGGTGAACGTGCGGGAGCTCGGTCCTTGTATTAGCAGACTAAAAGCCTCGTGGGATTGCGCAGTGGCGAACACGCTTAAACTCTTTTACGCTTTAACTAGTTAGCCCTTCAGCGGCAAACTAAACACAAACTCCGTTCCCTCATCCGTGCTGTCTTCGACCCAAATACGGCCCTGGAAGCTCTCCACAATCGTCTTTACAATCGCCAGCCCCAAGCCTGTGCCGCGGGATTTAGTGGTGAATTTGGGCTCAAATATTTCCTGCTTTCTGTCAGCCGGAATGCCCGTTCCGTTGTCCCGAACAAATACCAGCGCCCGGTTTTCCTCGCGCCTAAGTCCAAATGAAACCAGCGCTTTTCGGTCCTCTGGAATGGACTCGAAGGCATTGTTCAGCAAGTTGTTCAGCACGCGCAAAAGTTGCTCTTCATTCGCAAGTACCGTCCATTCGCCCTCCTTTGGGATGAGCATAGAGGCCTCAGGATACGCTGCATGGCATTCACGGAGCAAATGGCGCAGGGAAACCTCTTTGCGCTCTTGGGCGGGAAGGCGGGTGAATTGACTAAAATCACCGGCAACCTGGGCCATCGCGTCAATTTGGGCCAGCATGCCTTCCGAAAATTCCTTGATGGTTTCTGGAGTTTGGCGGTCCGCATTCATCGCATGTAGCTGCGTCATCAACCGCATGGGCGTGAGGGGGTTTTTAATCTCGTGAGCCACCTGCTGTGCCATTTCCTTCCAAGCGCTCTCTTTTTCTGCGTGGGCTATGGCTTTAGCGTGCTCCTCCGTCATGTCCACCATTCGGTTGTACTCCGCAATCAAAATGCCGATCTCGTCGCTAGAATTCCATTTGACGTGCTTTTTATCGCCCGCGCTGCGCGTTTGACGCATGGCATCGCTCACTGCGTCCAAACCGCGCGTAATGCTTCTAGAGAGCAAATACGCAAAGTAAGCGGCTGCCAAGAAGAGGGCAAGGTTTAGATAGGCCAGTGCCCGGAAGAAGGCTTCATCCTCCACGGGCATCGCACGACCGTCCGTGTAAGGCACCACCATGATGGCCATGGGCAAGCCAGCGGCATTGGCAATTTCGGTCGAATAAATCATCACCTCGCGCAAGCTGTCGCTAATGGGATGAATCGTCAAGACCTGATTCCTATGGTCTCTAATGCCCTCTGGCAATTGCATGGGGAAGGTTCCATCTTCATTTAAAACTGGACTTGAACTCAAGAGGAGCGCTCCGTCCATCGAATACAAAGCCACGTCCATGTGATGGATCTCCGCAATCGCGCAGAGTTCACTGCTCAGAAGATCCGGCAATTCCGAAGCCTTTAATGGCCCATCCGACTCGCGGTTTAGCTCATGGGTCAAATGCGCCTCAATCGCCTGTTCTTTGCGCTGAAGGCGGTCCTTGTGGTACTCAACCTCTTCTGCCTTGAAGTGCAGCCCGCTCACAATGCCGGTTGCGCCAAATCCAATCAATACCAAAAGCAGCATCGACAAGAAGACGCGGGTACGCAACGTAATGGTGGGCCAAGTGATTTTCATGCTTCGCAAATCTAGGGGCAATAATAACGCCAAAGCGCGGCCGTTGGGCCGCGCTTTGTGCATTTAAACGTTTATAAACGCTTAACCGTTGAGGGCTTCCGCTCCACCCACGATCTCCAAAATCTCATTGGTAATCGCGGCTTGGCGTGCCTTGTTGTATTGCAATTTCAAGCCGTCACGCATCGAAGTTGCGTTATCCGTAGCCTTATGCATGGACGTCATCCGCGCACCGTGTTCAGACGCTTGAGAATCTAGCCAAGCCTTGAAT
>DLWR01000096.1 GCA_003444795.1 Cryomorphaceae bacterium | reverse complement strand
GACTCGCCCACAGTTGCAAAGACAGCCGCGGGTCGGGTCAGAATGATGAGGACCCGCTGCGCAAGCAGCGGGTTTTTTGTTGAAATTTGCCCCATGCCAAAAGTCTCTCAACGCGGGCTGTCCATGCCTGCGTCACCCATCCGCAAATTGGTTCCATTCGCCGAAGGCGCACAGAAAAAAGGAGTCAAAGTTCACTTCCTCAACATTGGCCAACCGGATATCCCTAGCCCAAAGGTGGCGATGGAAGCCCTGCAGCACCACGATGTGAAGGTTTTGGCCTATTCGCATTCGGCCGGTTTTGCCACCTACCGGGAGAAATTAGTGGGGTACTATGCCAAGCATGGCATTGAGCTTACCGCTTCGGACATGATTGTCACGACGGGAGGATCGGAGGCCCTAGCCATCGCCATGGGCAGCATCGTAGATCCCGGCGATGAAATCATCATTCCGGAGCCCTATTACGCCAACTATTTGGGCTTTGCCACGGCCACTGGCGCGGTGGTAGTCCCTGTCGTAAGCCGCATCGAAGACGGCTTTGCACTGCCCCCCATGGCAGAGCTCGAGGCGTTCATTACCCCCAAGACGAAGGCAATCCTCTTGTGCAATCCAGGGAATCCAACGGGAAAGTTGTACAACCGGGAAGAACTGGAGCATGTTCGGGACATGGCCTTAAAGCACGACCTCTACGTGGTGGCCGATGAAGTCTACCGCGAATTCACCTATGACGGCGCAACCCACACGTCTGTATTGAACCTGAAGGGCATGGAGCAGCACGCCATTTTAATTGATTCGGTATCGAAGCGCTACAGCATGTGCGGGGCCCGAATTGGCTTGCTCGCTTCTAAAAATGTCGCCTTTATGGCCGCCGCCATGAAGTTTGCGCAAGCACGCCTCTCCCCTCCCACCTTTGAACAAATGGCTGCAGAGGCTGCCTTGGAAACCCCGGATAGCTACTTTGAAGAGGTGAACCGGGAATACTGCAAGCGCCGCGACTATGTCATCGCCCGACTCAACGCCATGCCGGGTGTTTTTTGTCCTAAGCCCTCAGGCGCTTTCTACGCCGTGGCCAAGCTGCCCGTTCAAGACGCCGATCATTTCTGTCAGTGGATGCTAGAATCCTTTGATCTGAATGGGGAAACCGTCATGATGGCCCCTGCTGCCGGATTCTACACCCATGCCGAACTGGGCAAGCAGCAAGTCCGTATTGCCTATGTTTTGGAAGTGGCCGATTTGGAGCGCGCCATGAATGCCCTGGAAGCGGGCTTAAACGCCTACCCTCACCGCGCATGATTTGGGAAGAACATGCATCCTTAGCGCCCTACAACACCTTTGGGATTGACGCAAAGGCGGAACGCTTAGTGCATTTGGAGACGGAAGCCTGTGTCGCAGACTACCGTATCCACCCCAAAGGCTATGCACAGCAAACCCTGCTCATCAGCGGAGGAAGCAACATGCTCTTGTGCGCTGACGTTCCCGGAACTACGGCCAGAATCGCATGGACCGGTCAACACATTGTTCGCGAAACGGACGACCATGTGTTTGTGCAAGTGGCCGCTGGGGAAAATTGGCATGATACCGTTCGCTACACCGTAGAGCAAGACTGGGGCGGATTACAAAACTTGTCCCTGATTCCCGGTTTGGTGGGCGCAGCTCCCGTCCAGAATATTGGCGCCTACGGAGTAGAATTAGCCGATTCGTTCGATTCGCTGCGCTTTTTCTCCTGGGAAACCGGGGAAATACAGACCCTTTCGCATGCGGAGTGTGCTTTTGGCTACCGAGACAGCATCTTTAAGGGGCCACTCAAAGACAAAGGCGTCATTCTCTCTGTCATCTTCCGATTGACAAAGCATTCCCATGTTCTTAAAACGAGCTACGGGGCCATTCAGGACGAATTAGCAGCGCGCGGGCAGGAAGCATCGGTGCGGAGCATTTCAGATGCCGTGATCGCCATTCGGCAGAGCAAATTGCCCGACCCCAAGGTTTTGGGAAATTCTGGAAGCTTCTTCAAGAATCCTGCACTTCCTGCGGAAGTTGTGGCAGCATTAGCCAAGTCAAATCCAACCCTTCCACAGTATCCACAGGGAGACGGCTCGGTAAAAGTGGCCGCCGGGTGGCTCATAGAACAAGCTGGCTGGAAGGGAAAGCGGATAGGACAGGTGGGTATGCACGCCCATCAAGCCTTGGTCCTAGTCAACTATGGCGGTGCGACAGGTCCGGAGCTCTGGGCACATGCACAACGCGTACAGGACTCCGTTAAAGAACAATTTGGTATTCACCTAGAGCCCGAAGTCAACCTCATTGGGTAACGCGCATCACCTTGGCAAAAGTGCCAGAGGTAGTACCTTTGCAACATGGCAGCAACTTTGAAACTCATCCTCGTCGCCGCGGGCCTATTGGGCCTAGGACTTTTGGGCATGGCCGTTAAAATTTGGGGCAAAAAAGACGGCGAATTTGCCGGCACCTGCGCCTCTAACTCTCCCTTTTTAAACAAAGAGGGTGAATCCTGTGCATTTTGTGGCGCAACACCTGACCAGAAATGCCAAAAAGAGGTAAGCGAAGCCTAAGCTACTTCAACGTACTCCAGACACTGAGTCCCTCTTTCTCACTTCCATAGATTAAGATGGCATCCCATTCCGGGTGCGCTTGGAGCCATTTTCGCGTGCGCTCTAGCCCCATCGCCATGGCTGCAGTCGCCATACCGTCTGCTAAAGCACAGCTGGGACCCATCATGGTTGCGCTCAAGACATCCGTCTGAATCGGCCAACCCGTCTTCGCATCCAAGGTGTGGCCATAGTGGGCACCTGTCGCCGGATCGGTTTTATAGTTCCGATAATTTCCACTCGTGGCCAAGGCCCGTTCTTGAAGCTCCACCGTCTCCATGAGTTCCTTTCCTTTGGCTTCTTGCGGCTGCTCTATACCCACGCGGAAAGACGTTCCATCCGGCTTTTGTCCAAACGTTCGAACCTCCCCCCCTATTTCTACAAAGGCGGCTGTCGCTCCTCGCGCTTTAAGAGAATCCAAAACCACATCCACCGAATGTCCTTGTGAGAAACTCATGAAATTCAATTGCATGGCTCGGTCCTTCAGATACAT
>DLWR01000002.1 GCA_003444795.1 Cryomorphaceae bacterium | reverse complement strand
CCACCACCCATTGTCCGGGGTGTGGCCATTCCCAGGTAAAGGCTTGCCTCCAAGCATATATGAAGTCTGACCAAAACGCTGCCAAATCTCCCAGATAGGCATGCCATGTAGCCACTAATCCAAAGCCGATCACCCAACCCGCAACAATTTGCAAATAATGATGGGTGGGTTGACGTAGTTGCCCTGCGCGCAATGCGATGACTGCAACCACCACGAGGCTCCACCAGGCAGGCTGCAGCACCCCGAGGAAGGCCGAATACAATCCCAAATTGCTGCGTGAGACCAGGCCTACCTTACGGTCATCGTTTAATTCGTAGGCCATGGCGAGCCAAATGGCGAAGCCCACACTCGTGCTGACTTCGGTCAAACCAATCCCTGCCGGATGCGTTGCGAGCAACAAGCAGAACCAAAACCAGCCCAGCAGATAGTTCGTTTTGAGGTAGCGGCTCCTGAACACCAGGAGCACGTTGATCAACCAAGCGGACAAACCCACTAACACCGGGGTGTACCAAAAACTCCAACTTCTCAGTGTTTCCAGGCCTTGCACCCAAAAATTGAAGGCCGCAGTGATCCCTGCCGTGGCCACGAAGAGGACCACGGCAATGCCTGGATGCGGATTTCTGAAAATATGATTGGGTTGGCGCACGCTATGGTTTAAATTTGTCCAAAATTAATTGGACTGCTATGCCCCTCCGCTCGTTTTTTGAAGGTCTTGGTGATTTTTTAGACTGGACCTTCCAGATTCTACCCTTTTTGGGTAACTCCGCCAACTATTTGTTCATGGCCTTAGGTGCAGGTTTAGGCGTCTACTGGTTGATGGAAATGCGCAAGCACCAAAAAGCTGGCGAGAAATAATATGCGCTGAACGCAATAAAAAAGCCGCCCCGAGAGGAGCGGCTTTTTTATTTCTAATGGTATGTGCTTAGCCACGCAGCCCCAGATCCACGCCAATGTCGTTGCGGCGATATGCTCCTTCAAAGGTGATTTGGTCCAATCGCTGATACGCCCGTTCTAGTGCCTGTGCAGCATTAGGGGCCATGCCGGTCGCACACAACACGCGGCCACCACTCGTGACAATATCACCTTCTTTTACTGACGTACCTGCCTGGAAGACAACCGTACTTTCAACGTCACGGTCTAGCCCATCGATGGGAAAGCCTTTTGCATACTCTTCTGGATACCCTCCCGAAACCTGCATGACCGTACAAGCGGCATGGGCCGATTGTGCCATTGGGCGGGTAAGGAGTTTTTTCTTGGCAGCATCCACAAAGAGGGGCAAGAGGTCCTCGTCCACACGAGGAATGACCACTTCTGTTTCAGGATCTCCCATTCGGCAATTGTATTCGATGACTTTTACCCCCTTTTTAGTGAGGATAAGGCCAAAGAAAATGAAGCCCACGTACTCCATTTTTTCGAACTTCAAGCCTTTGATGGTCGGCTCAATAATGTTGAGCAGTACTTCTTTTTTCACCGCAGCGTCCACAAAGGGCACTGGCGACACGGCACCCATCCCACCTGTATTTAGACCGGTATCTCCTTCCCCAATTCGCTTGTAATCTTTGGCTTCCGGCATGAGCATATAGTCCTGACCATCGGTGAGTACAAAGACCGAAAATTCGATGCCGTCCAGAAATTCTTCGACCACAACCTTGGAGGATGCCGGGCCAAATTTTCCACCGAGCATGGCATCCATTTCGCGAAGGGCATCCGCCAGGTTGTCCAAAATAAGAACACCTTTTCCTGCGGCTAAACCATCTGCTTTGAGCACATAGGGCGCATCAATGGTGGTGAGGTAGTTTTTCGCCTCCTCCAGTTGATCCGCCGTAAAAGTCTTGTGTGCTGCTGTTGGGATTCCATTGCGTTCCATGAACTGCTTGGAAAAGTCCTTTGAACCCTCGAGCTGAGCTGCCGCCGCTTTTGGGCCAATGACATGAATATGCGATAGCGCCGCATTCTCTTCAAAAAAATCTGCAAGACCCGCTACCAAGGGATCTTCCGGGCCGATGACCACCAGGTCAATATTCTCCGCCGTACAAAAATGGCTCAGTGCATCGCGGTCCTTCCAGTCCACCCCGACACATGTGCCATAGGCCTCCATCCCAGGGTTGCCCGGAGCGATAAAAAGCTGGTCTAACAGCGGCGATTGGGCCATTTTCCATGCTAAAGCGGATTCACGACCACCGGATCCAAGGAGCAATACATTCATGTGTTTCACTGATTTGATGCCAAAAGTACAACCCCCTAATTGCTTCATCCGTTTGTAAACGGATATAAGCGTTTAAAACGCTTCTGACCCCTTAAAGCGCCTCCTTTTCCTTCCCAATCTTCCGTACCTTCTTGCCATGGATTCCATACACCTTTACCCCCTAGATATCCTCCTGATAGTCGTTGCGTTAACGGGCATTATTGCTCTTGGGCTATGGGCAGGGCGCTCGGCAGAAAAGTCTTTAGAGGGCTACTTCCTTGGGGGACGGAATCTCCCCTGGGCACTCGCAGGGCTCTCCATGGTCGCCACGACCTTTGCTGCAGATACTCCACTGGCCGTCACGGAGATGGTGGCCGCAGATGGAATTAGCGGTAACTGGCTGTGGTGGAATCTCTTGGCAGGCGGCATGCTGACTGCCGTGGTTTTTGCTCCCCTTTGGCGTCGCGCTGCAGTGGTGACGGAAGCCGAACTGATTGAGCTTCGTTACCACGGGAAGCCCGCCTTATGGCTGCGTGTCTTCCGGGCGGTTTACCTCGGTCTTTTTATCAATTTGCTCATTCTTGGGTGGGTTCACGTAGCCATGACCTCCGTGCTTCAGGGTCTCTTTGGACTCCCAGCAGATACCGCCTTTTGGCTGACCTCTGGCCTCACGGTGATTGTAGCGCTCTATGCGGCCACTTCCGGCCTCTTTGGCGTCGTCTTGACAGATGCGGTCCAGTTTATTCTGGCGATGACGGGCAGTATTGCGCTTGCGGTATTTGTCATTCAATCCCCCGAAGTAGGTGGACTAGACGGCTTAAAGGCCGCTCTCCCTGCCGAAACCCTTGAGTTTTTCCCCACGATTGGGGAGTCTGGCTCAGGATCTGGTCTCGCCATTGGATTGGGCGCCTTCTTCGCCTACTTCGGCATGATGTGGTGGAGCGCCTGGTATCCTGGGGCTGAACCCGGTGGTGGTGGCTATGTGGCACAGCGCGTTATGGGCACCAAGGATGAATCCCATGCCGTCGGCGCCACGCTCTTCTTCAATTTTGCCCATTACACGTTAAGGCCTTGGCCTTGGATCCTCGTGGCCTTGGCGGCCATTACCCTCTTCCGCCTGCCCCAGCAAGTTCCGGCTGACCTCCAACCGGCACTCTCGGAGGTGCAAGCCATGGAGGGCTACAACCCCAAATGGTTGACCGGTGAAGCGGCTCCCGAGGACATCGAAAGCGCGACCAAAGTCCTTGTCGTCCGCGAAGGCCTGCGCCAAGCGGCCCAAGATTCTCCCGCATTGGCGGAGGCGCTGAAATACCATGTAGACCCACGATTTGGGTACATCTTTGCCATGAAGCATTACCTGCCTAAAGGGTGGATGGGCTTGATGCTCGTGGCCTTCTTTAGTGCCTATATGTCCACCATTTCCACCCAGCTCAACTGGGGCGTTTCCTATCTAATAAACGATGTTTGGATACGATTGGGCAAGGAAAAACCTTCTGGGCCCACCATTGTCCGTCGAAGCTTTGTCTTGGTGGTGCTTTTGGCGGCTATCAGCTTGGCTGTTTCGACCCAAATCAACAGCATCAAAGGGGTCTGGCTCTTCATCATGGAATGCGGCGCAGGTCTGGGTCTCGTGCTCATTCTTCGCTGGTTCTGGGGGCGTATAAACGCCTATGTAGAAATCGCCGCGACGATTGCACCGTTTGTGGGATTTGGATTGGCACGCAGTGGATGGATTTCCGATGATCTAAATGCCTTCCCAAATTCCTTCTTTTTCACCGTTGGATTTACAACCGTCAGTTGGCTTTTGGTGCTTCTCATGACCAAGCCTTCTTTGGCTTGGCCCTCCTTTAAAGCCCGCATTTACAGTAAGGGGCTCACCTCTATCCGAGTTTTACTTTCCCGATGGATTCTCGCCGTGGTAGCTGCCTATAGTTTGCTATTTGCCATGGGTAGCTGGCTGCTGCACTCTGCCGAAGAATCCTTAGGGTATTTTCTCGCCTTTTTCCTCTCCGGAATTCTCTTGCTTTTGACGTTTCGGCTATCTACGCTCTCCCGGTTGATCAAGGGATCCTGAAATGGCGCAAAGCGCCACCTGACAAAGGATATACAGTTTTTAGCCATGTCTAATTTGGCATAGCAATTGCAGTACGCGCGGTATGAAATCGATTCGACCTGCTTTTGATCGCCTTTGGACGGTTTTTCGCAACGATAAGCCCACCATTTTCCTCATCCTAGCTTTTGCCACCTTGCGAGGCGCATTTAGCTTGGTGTTGCCCCTGGGCTTTCAGGCGCTCATTGGTCAATTGATGGGCGGCCGCCTGTCCACCGCTTGGTGGGTCCTCTTTTTTGTCGTTATACTATTTTCTGGGCTGATGGTCCTTTTTGGCTTGCTGCAAATGCGCATTTCAGAGTGGTTCCAGCAGCGACTTTTTGTCCGAACGGCCTACTTCTTTGAGCGCGCCCTCCGTGCCAAACTTCCGACTAAGGCAGAGGAGCCTTCGCACCGCTTTTTTGACACCATCACCCTTCAAAAGGAATTACCCAAACTTTTGCTGGAAGTATCGACCGCCGTCCTGCAGCTCATTTTCGGATTTCTACTCTTGCTGTTGTACAACTTAACCTTTGTCGGTGCTGCTTTTATCATTTTCTCGATTGCCCTCTTTTTGTTGCGATGGAGCCTGGCTAGAGGCTTTGACTGGAGCATGCAGGAGAGCAAAGAAAAGTTCATGCTCACCGCCGCCTTGAAAAGGGAGGAGTCCCAAGGGCCACAGCCTTTAAGCGGCCTGGTTGGCAACTACCTCAAAGCCCGTCGCGGACACTTCCGGATTTTGTGGCGGTTGCATGCGATCCTAGGCGGTACCCGGGTGGCATTTACAGCCTCCCTATTGGCCGTTGGCGGGTGGTTGGTTATGGACCAAGTCGTTTCCATCGGCCAGTTTGTCGCGGTAGAAATTGTCTTTTTGACCATCCTTACAAACTTGGAAAAGCTTATTTCGGGGACGGATTCCATCTTTGACATCCTGACTTCTTTGGTCAAATTGGACAAAACTTTTGATCATGACCATGTAAATATCAGCCCCTTCAATCCCAAGGACAACCAGCCCTTTGAGGACGCAGAATGGCTAGAAAACTTCCATCAAACGCATCCCCCCACCTCTAAGCAGGCCCCCTGGCGTTGGATGGCTTTTTTGGGGCTCACGTCCTTTGCCTGTCTTTTCCTGCCATGGACCCAAACCGTCTCCATGGTGGGCGAGGTAACTATGGACAATCCCATGGAGCGCCCAGCCGCCATCTATGCGGCAGAGAATGGTCGACTCAGTACCTGGTTTGTGCGGGAAGGCCAAGCGGTGAAGGCCGGCGACACCCTGCTCGTAATCGAAGAAATTGGTTCCGACTATCTGGATCCCAATTTGCTCGACAACCTGAGCATCAGTCAGGATGCCAAAGTAGCCGCCA
This sequence comes from Cryomorphaceae bacterium, assembly GCA_003444795.1. Lineage (GTDB taxonomy): Bacteria > Bacteroidota > Bacteroidia > Flavobacteriales > Schleiferiaceae > TMED14. The sequence continues at coordinate 317 of DLWR01000002.1, read as the reverse complement.
ACACCGCCTACACGGAGAAGACGAGTGCTCTGCTCAAGCAGCAAGTACAAGCGCGCCAAGCTGTCGCTCCTCAATTGGCGGCTATGCGCCAAAAAGTACTAAGCGATAGCACGGATTTAGTGGCCTATACACTAGCCCAAGAAGTGGCGTTGGTGCAAAAACTTCGGGCCGATAGTTTGTGGTCGCGAGGCATTATTTCCCGCCAAGATGCCGAACTCAAGCGCGTATCCTGGCAGAAGGCCCAAGCCCAAGCGCAAACCCAAGCGCAAAAATGGATCGCTAGCCGCGCCGAATGGAAGGCCAAAAAGCTGGAACTG
>DLWR01000224.1 GCA_003444795.1 Cryomorphaceae bacterium | reverse complement strand
AAACAGGCTTCATGAACTCATCCCGACGTCAAACCGTCAACCGCATCCGCGAATGGATCAACTTGAGGATCTACGACAGCAAGACGTCGGTCATACGCCTTTTGCGCTATCTCAGCGTCCCCCTTTCCATAGCCGCCATCATCTCCTTGCTCATTCGCCATGGCTTTGCCCTCAGCGATGAGCACTTGTCGTGGGTAGATGGCCTGCTCAAAGGCACCATTGGCTTCTATATTTTCAAATATGTCGTCGAATTTTTCTATTCCTTCTCGCCGCTTCAATACCTCAAAGATTCCAAGTGGGAAGGCCTCCTGATGCTGTACATGAGCGTCGACATTCTCTCCATCAACCTCTTTGGCATTGAAATCATGTCGACGCTGGGCAGATACTGGGGACTGGGGCAACTAGACGCGTTTTTCATGGTCTTTGTACAAGCGTATTTCTTGCTCTTTGTAGCCCTCGAAGTCGGCAAGGCGAGCCGTCTTTTGCCCCATCTCAAGATGAGCCCTCCGGCCCTTTTGGTCACCAGTTTTGTATTGCTCATGGTCATTGGCACTGGCCTGCTTTGGATGCCTGAGATGACGCGAAGCGGCTCAAGTCTCAGTTTTAAAGAAGCACTCTTTACGTCCGTTTCCGCCGTCAGTGTGACCGGTCTCAACATCATTGATGTAGCTACCGTCCTCAGCTTCAAAGGCAAACTCGTTCTCATGGTCTTGATCCAATTTGGGGGCTTGAACTTTATCGCCTTCGCAAGCATTTTTGCCATGCTCGCCAATCCCGCATTAGGGACCCGTTACAAAAGCTTGTTGCAAGCCAACTACAGTTCCGATTCTTTGGAAGGTTCCGTGGACCTGATCCGAGAGATTTTTCGCTTTTCCTTCTTTTTTGAATTAGCAGCCGCTATCCTCCTTTTTTTCTCGTGGGGAAGCTTTCCCTTTGCCTCTATGGGCGATCGCATTTTTTATAGCCTTTTCCATGCGATCAGCGCTTTTAATAATGCAGGCTTCAGTCTGTTTTCAGAAGGCCTTACGCATCCCGCTTTGGCGACCAATGTTCCCTTGGTATTGGTCATCGCAGTGACCATCATTTTGGGTGGTCTGGGCTTCGCCACCATACACGACTTGTTTTCGACGCAAGCAATGGTGGCACGACGTCGAAATCCCTGGATTCACCTCCACGTCAACACCAAGATCGCCCTCTACGCGGCACTCATCTTAGTGCCCGTTGGCGCGTTGATTTATGGGGTTTTGGAGTACAATAGCACCTTGCTGAATCTGGACATGGGTCAGCGCATTTTGGCGGCATTTTTTCAATCCGTCACCACCCGAACCGCCGGTTTTAACACCGTGGATTTTGGGGCTGTGGCCTTACCCACCCTGCTCATCTTGATTGTCTTCATGTTTATTGGGGGTTCGTCGGGCTCAACAGCAGGCGGTATCAAGACGTCCACCTTTGCTTTGGTCTTTGTCAATGCGTTGGCGACCATTCGCGGTCGAAAACGCGTAGAAATGTTCCGATATACCATACCCGTAGAATTGTTGAATTTGGCCATGAGCGCCTTCTTGTTTTCGGCCAGCTCCATTCTCCTGGGCATTTTCTTGCTGACCATTACGGATGGCCATTTAGGGTTGGCACGTTTGGCCTTTGAAGAAGTGAGCGCCTTCTGTACCGTGGGCCTTTCCACAGGCATCACGGCCGAATTGAGCACCCCCGGTCAAACCATTCTGATGGTTTCCATGTTAGTAGGCCGTGTGGGCACTGTAACTTTGGCCTTCGCATTGACCAGCCGAAAGAAAGAATCCCACGAGTACACCTACCCCAAGGCCAACGTCCAAGTAGGATAAGCCTCCCCGCATGCAACCCGTAAAACCTTACAGTGCCGAAGGCTCCAAAAAGGAGCAAGTAGCCCAAATGTTCAATGCGATTTCGAAGCGCTACGACGTATTGAACCGCACCTTGTCCATGGGCATCGATGTGCTTTGGCGGAAAAAAACCGTCCGTTCCGTGCGAAAAGCGGGTGCCCTAGATATCCTAGATGTGGCAACGGGAACGGCTGATTTGGCCATAGCGCTTCACCGCGGCATTCCCGGTAGTCGCGTTCAAGGGGTGGATATTTCTGCCGGCATGTTGGAAGTGGGACGTGAAAAAATTACGCGTCGTGGCTTGGACCCTCATATTCCGCTACATTTGGGCGATGGCGAATCCCTTCCGTTTGAGGCGGCCAGCTTTGATGCGGTAACCGTAGCATTTGGCGTCCGAAACTTTGAGCACCTTGAGAAGGGCCTTAAGGATATGGGCCGCGTGCTTCGCCCAGGCGGCTGTTTGGCCGTTTTAGAATTCTCTCAACCCGAAAGTTTTCCCTTCCGCCAGCTCTATTTCTTTTACTTTAAGCACATCCTACCCACCATTGGCCGCTGGGTTTCCAAGGACAGTGCCGCCTATACCTACTTGCCTGCCAGCGTAGAGGCGTTCCCCTATGGCGAGGCCTTCGCCGCCAAGCTCCGCGAAGCCGGATTTCAGTACATCGCGATCATGCCCCTTACCTTTGGCATTGCCAGTTTGTACCTGGCGTATACGCCAAAGCAGGGCTAAGCGTTAATACCAATATGCGTCGGAATTTCAGCTTCTTCCTTTTGTTCTTGCCCGTTCTCGCATGGGGACAGGGGCAGAGCTTGAATTTGCCGCGTTTAGACCAAAAACCCGTTCACTTTGGGTTCATCCTGGGCACGAGCCAAATGGACTTTTCCTACCGCCCCAACACCGTGTGGCCTGCCAATGTCTTTGGCGTCGAAACTGGGCCTCAATTGGGCTACACGGTTGGCATGGTAAGCAATTTGCGCATGGGCGAAAATCTGGATTTACGCTTTATTCCCACCTATTCTGCGGGGGAGCGCAAGCTCTTTTTTGACGCCATTGACCCGAGCGACCTGAAGCGCAAAATCATCGAGCGACGGATTGAATCTTCCCTCATTATTTTCCCCTTGGAAGTCAAGTGGAAAACGGACCGAATTGACAACCACCGCTGGTATGTGCTTGGGGGTGCTTACGGTCAATTGGACCTCGCCTCCAAAGCCAAAGTGGTCGATAACCGCATCTTCAAATTGCAACCGGGTGATTTTGGGCTTGAAGCCGCTGTGGGGGTGGATATTTACTTTGAGTACTTCAAATTGTCCCTACAACTCCGGGCGACCTTTGGCCAAGGTAATCTGCGCGTAGACGACGATACGCCTTTCGCAAACGCCCTGCCCGTCGTGCGCACCCGCACCATCTCCTGGATCTTCACCTTCGAGTAAGCACTTCTTAGCGGCTCATGCAGGCATAGAGGGCGATGGCCCCCGCTGTTGCCACATTCAAACTTTCTGTTTTTCGCCCCGGCTGACGTGGTATTGTTAGGATGTGCGCACTGGCCTCCGTCCATAGGTGATCCGGCCCTTGCCCTTCATTGCCGAGCACCAAAGCAGCAGGTCCCTCTAGGGGCAAATCCTGTGGATGCTTCCCGCCCAAATCGGCGGCGTACAGCGTGCGGCCTTCTGCTTGGAGTTGGGCTAAAATATATTCAGGACTGCCGTGCACCAAAGCCATCCGGGCCAAGGCGCCCATACTTGCCTGGACGACCTTTGGATTAAAGACTTCTGCTGTCCCACTTGGAACAGCCACATAATCTACCCCAAACCAATCCGCTAGACGAAGTAAGGTCCCCACATTTCCCGGGTCCTGCACGCGGTCCAGTACCAAAACCCAACCGCCAGAACCCGGCGGAATCTCCTTTCTACGAAATACACCTAAAACGCCTTGGGGGCTCTCCAAGGTGGAGAGTTCGGCAAATTCACGCGGTATTGCCAACAGTGCGCCGGGACGATTGGCCCATTCTGAATCGTTCCGAACCACCAAGCGCTGCAAGTCCCAGCCCTCATCGATGAATTCTTGGACCCCTTTGGGGCCTTCTACGATGAATTGTTCCGCTTGTTCGCGTCCCTTTT
>DLWR01000220.1:8104-9091 GCA_003444795.1 Cryomorphaceae bacterium | reverse complement strand
CGTTGGGAACGGTAGACTTGCGCATCTTTGAGCTCTCTAGAGCCTACACCGCCTTTGGCAATCAGGGGCTCTACACTGTACCCATCGTTATGTTCCGCATTGAAGACAAGAACGGGGTCATCTTGGACGAATTTGCCCCCGAAACCCGGGAGGTCTTCTCCCCAGAAATTGCCTACACCATGGTGAACCTCCTCCAAGGCGTTACGCAGAGCGGTACAGGCGTTCGACTCCGCCATACGGGTGCTGGTTATGGAAGCTATGTCACGGGCTACCCTTACGGTTTTGACAACCCCATTGCGGGCAAAACCGGAACCACCCAAAACAACTCCGACGGATGGTTTGTCGGCATGGTTCCCAACTTGGTAACGGCAGTTTGGACCGGGTGCCAAGACCGTTCCGCGCACTTTGGTTCTACCGTTTACGGGCAGGGTGCCACAACCGCATTGCCCATTTGGGCCCTGTACATGAAGGATGTTTACCGCGTTCCTGAACTGGGCATTCGACGCGACGGGTTCGATCGCCCGGACGGGCCTATTTCTATTCCTTTGGATTGCGCTACCTACCTAGCTGAGTCCGCTGAACTGCGTGAAGAACGCTCCGAATACAACTAAGCATGATTAAAAAAGTAGTCCCCAACGCTCAAGCCGCTGTGGACGGCATCGCGGACGGCATGACAGTCATGTTCGGCGGGTTTGGCTTGTGTGGCATCCCCGAAAACGCCATCGCCGCCGTGCGTGCATCCGGCGTAAAAGACCTCACCTGTATCTCCAACAATGCAGGGGTGGACGGCTTTGGCCTTGGCGTGCTCCTAGAAACGCGCCAAGTCAAAAAAATGATCTCCTCCTACGTGGGGGAAAACGATGAATTTGAGCGCCAAATGTTGTCCGGCGAACTCGAAGTCGAACTCATTCCTCAAGGCACCCTCGCCGAACGCTGCCGCGCCGCAGGTGCCGGCATTCCCGCCTTCTATACCCCTGCCGGCTATGG
>DLWR01000220.1:0-7721 GCA_003444795.1 Cryomorphaceae bacterium | reverse complement strand
TTGGTCTTCAAGGGGACGGCCCGAAATTTCAATCCCATGATGGCCATGGCCGGACGTATCACCGTCGCCGAAGTCGAAGAACTGGTGCCCGCCGGAACCCTGGACCCCAACCAAATACACGTGCCCGGAATCTTTGTCCATCGAATTTTCAAGGGGGCTCATTTTGAAATACGCATAGAACAGCGCACGGTCCGCCCACGCGCCTAATACCATCCCCCATGGCACTTGACAAAAACGGCATCGCACAACGCATTGCACAGGAGCTCCAAGACGGCTGGTATGTCAACTTGGGCATCGGCATCCCCACGCTGGTCGCCAACTATATCCCCAAAGGCATCGACGTCGAATTCCAATCCGAAAACGGTATCCTCGGCATGGGCCCCTTTCCCTGGGAGGGTGACGAAGACGCAGACCTCATCAACGCAGGCAAGCAAACCATCACTGCCCTTCCGGGTGCAAGCTTCTTCGACAGCGCCACGTCCTTCGGGATGATTCGTGCGCAGAAGGTTCAGCTTACCGTCCTCGGTGCTATGGAAGTTTCCGAAACAGGCGACATCGCCAACTGGAAAATTCCCGGTAAAATGGTCAAAGGCATGGGCGGCGCCATGGACCTGGTCGCCAGCGCAGAAAACATCATTGTCGCCATGCAGCACACCAACCGCGCCGGCGAATCCAAAGTGCTTCCCGTCTGTACCCTGCCCCTTACGGGAGTTGGTTGTGTGAAGAAGATTGTCACTGACTTAGCCGTCATGGACGTAGATCCCGAAAGAGGTTTTGTCCTACTAGAGCGCGCCCCAGGAGTCAGCGTCGATGAAATCATCGCCAAAACCGCCGGCCGTTTAGTGGTCGAAGGGGAGATTCCCGAGATGCGGGTGGGCTAGGGAGCTTGGTAGCTTGTTGGCTTGTTGGCTAGAACCCCAACACCTCTTCCATCGCGGCGCGGACCTTTTCGGCATTGGGCAATAGCGCCGCTTCCAACATCTTATTGAGCGGAATAGCAGGCGTGTCCTCCGACCCAAAAACCCGAACGGGAGCATCCAGCTGCCGGAAACACTCCGATTGAATTTTACCTGCCACTGCTTGTGCAAAGGAGTTGGTCGCGGGCTCTTCTGTGAGAACCAAGGCGCGGTGGTGTGCTTGAACGCGTTCCATCACGAGGGCTTCATCCCAGGGAAGGAGGGTTCGTAAGTCAATGATTTCCACACGATGCGCAAATGGCTTCGCAGCCTCAGCTGCCCAATAGACTCCACGACCGTAGGTAACCACGCATAGGGAGGACTGCTCCTGGCTGGGGTCTGCGGCTTTGGCGATTCGGGCCTTTCCAAAGGGAATGACATAGTCCGCATCGGGCTCAATCGTTTTGGCCCCTTCTGTGCCTGGGATTTTGGACCAATAGAGCCCCTTGTGCTCAAGCATGACGACGGGATTCGGGTCGGCAAAGGCTGCCTTCATCAACCCCTTCAAATCCGCCCCCGTGGAGGGGTAGGCCACTTTGATACCACGGATATTGGTCAATACCGATTCCACGCTAGAGCTGTGAAAAGGTCCTCCCGAGCCATATGCGCCGATTGGGACGCGAATTACCGCGCTCGCGGGCCATTTGCCATTTGTGAGGTAAAACGAGCGGGAAAGCTCTGTAAATAGCTGATTCAGCCCTGGCCAGATGTAATCCGCAAACTGTACTTCCACAAACGGCTTCAGGCCCACTGCGGACATGCCTACGGTGCTTCCAATGATAAAGGCCTCCTGAATGGGCGTGTTGAATACGCGGTCGTCCCCAAATTGCTGGGCCAACGTGGCGGCTTCACGGAAGACCCCACCCAAGCGTCGGCCCACATCTTGGCCGTACAAGAGGGCTTCGGGGTGCTCGGCAAAAATTTCGCGAATGGCAAACAGCGCGCTATCGACCATGACGGTTTTCTCGCGGTCCTTGGGTGCACGTGTTCCCAGCTCTTCCGTGATAGGCGTGTCGGCATAGCGGAAGGTGAAGAGATCCTCAGGGCGGGGATCCTCTGCGGCTAGCGCGCGCTCAAAGTCGGCTGCCACCTTTACCTCTGCCTCCAGTGATAGGGCTTTGAGGTCCGCCTCTTTCACACCTTGCTCTAGGAGGAAGGTATGCAATTTGGGTAAAGGGTCGCGCTTGCCGTGCTCTTCCAAATCGTCACGGTACCACTCCATTCGGACGCCCGACGTGTGGTGGTTGAGCAAAGGAACCTTGGCGTGCACCAAATAGGGCTGGCGCGTTTTCCGCATATTTTTCAGAACCTCGCGCATGGCATGGTAACATGCATTGAAGTCGCTGCCATCCACTTGAACGACGTTCAGGCCTTTGAATCCTTTGGCGTAATCCGCAGCACTGCCCGACCGCGTCTCTGCCGCAATCGCCGAAATGTCCCATCCATTGTCCTGAACGAGCATGAGCAGCGGGAACTGCTTGAGTGCCGCCATTTGCAGTGCCTCGGAGATTTCACCTTCTGTCATGGCTGCGTCCCCGATGGAACATACGACGACCGGTTTTTCATCGCCCCAGCCTTCTGTGAGTCCCATTTTTTCGCGGTACTGAATCCCAAGAGCCGCCCCAGCTGCTGGAATGGCTTGCATGCCTGTGGCGGAAGATTGGTGTGGGATTTTTGGCTTGTCGTCCTCGCGAAGAGACGGGTGGCTGTAGTAGGTTCGGCCCCCAGAAAAAGGATCGTCCCGCTTCGCCAAGAGCTGGAGCATCAAATCGTAAGGCTGCATGCCGATGCCCAAAAGCATCGCGTCATCGCGGTAGTACGGGTAGAGGTAATCCACGGCACTCAACTGTAGAGAACAAGCCAGCTGAATAGCCTCGTGGCCACGGGAGGTGGCATGCACATAGGTCTGCGTGATCTCACGCTTCGCCTCAAACAATTCCGTCATGGCCTTGGCGGTGGCCATGAGTTCATACGCTTTCAGCAGCGAGGGGTGGATATTCTTACTCATTTGATGGCGCCGAAGTTATAGGTCAAACCTACCCCAGACAATTGTTTTAATTGAATGCCCGTTGCGTCCAGCTTACCGTCGTTGTTGCTGTCCCGAATCAAAATGTCCCGGTCATATATGCCTTGCGTTCGCAAAGTGATGCTCAAGTAGTTGGTCGCCTTGTAAACCAGCAGCATATCCGTATCTACGTCTATGGAGAAGGGTTTGGCCAGGTAATTACCAAAGAGATTGGTCCGAAAATCCACCGATAATTTGTTGGGGAAATTTCGTTTTAAGCGAAAGTTTAAATAGGCGCCTAGCTCTTGGCGAAACGTTTGGCCGGGCTGCAGTCCGAACACCCCTTGCGCCCGCAAGCGCTCATCCCGAACAAATGTGTGCTTTGCCGTCACCGGCGAAAAGTAGAGGTCCACAAAGGCATCCTTGTGGGTCAAGCCCAAACCTGCAATCGTGTAGGCGGGTGCCATAAACCGCGAAACGTACGCCGTGTCGGGATCCCCTGGTTTTGCATAGCCTTTATACCATTGGGTTTTGAAACTCCCAAATCCCGATAATTTCCAAAGCGGCTGCCCAGAGAGCAGGCGATCGAGACGCAGGTTATATTCCAGCTTGTCATCCATCTTTCGAACAATGCCCTCCTGAAAGTTCAGACCATACGCCGCATCTAATAATTGGTTTGCCGACCAAGTTTCAGAGGTATACTCCGCCGACTGGCGCAAAATGAATCCCGTATTTAGGGAGTTTTGTCCCCCCGCATTCCAGTTCCGCAGAAGTGTTTGGTTGAAGGTTGCGCCATACAAACCTGACAGCGTCCAAGGCCCAATCGTCACTGCTTCCATAGGTAAGCCCCATGGCGTGCCGGCCGCCAACGAAAAGGCGGTGCCAAGCAAGGTGAGGAGGGCCCAGCGAAAACGCATGGTTTATTTCTTCGAAAGGGATTGGTGAATGGCTTGAATCGCCGCTTGGCTTTCGGGGGTACGAACCAGCGCACCCGAGATCGCTGCCCGCTCTGCCAGGAACTGGTCCCAGTTTTCCGTGCCTTCCCACAGGACCTTTTTGAGCGCCGTTTGCGCGGCCGCACTCTGCTGCGTCAAGGCATTTGCCACGCGCGCCACGCCCGCGTCCAGATCCTCCACCGAGTCAAACACTTCTGCATAGAGTCCCTGCTGGGCGGCCCACTGGGCGGATTTGAATTGTGTGGCATCTATCGCCAGTTGGCTCATGGCGCTAAGGCCCATTTTACGCGCCACCGCTGGCCCGACCACAAAGGGGCCAATGCCAACTGCCAGCTCGCTCAGCTTTACCGCCGCATGCTGTGTAGCCAAACAATAATCTACCGCACTCGCCAATCCAACGCCTCCGCCTACGGCCTTGCCTTGCACACGACCAATGGTCAGCTTGGGGCTTTTGCGCAGAGCATTGATCACAGAGGCAAATCCCCCAAAGAATTGCAAGCCTTCGGCTTCGGTTCGGATGGTCGCCAACTCATCGAAGCTAGCCCCACCACAAAACACCCGGTCTCCCGAGCTTTTTAAAACGATGACCCGGCTTTCAGGATGGCTTCCCTCATCCTCAATCGCTTGTGCCAGGGCCGCCAGCACGCGGCTTGGCAATGAATTGCTCTGCGGATGGAAAAATTCAATGGTGGCTATGCCCTGGGCGCGCGAAACCTGCACGCCGCCTTCTAATGTGTAATCTGTGCTCATCGTCTAAAGTGACTTGTTGCTTCAATGGGGCAGACCACACTGCGGTACGCGTAGTACCAATGCGATCGCCCTTGGGTTTTTGCTTCTCGGTGAAGTGCGTCCGTCCGCCAAGCCTCTACCGCTGCTTTATCCGCCCAGTAGGAAATGAAAATGGCATCCTCTCCGTTCCGAACCAACTCATAGCCCAGATAGCCCGGAAGGCGCTCCACGGCCTCCATCGTGCGCTGGTCCATGTCGGCATAGCCCTCAGGGTCAGTGGGGCGCTCTGATAGGAAGAGCACCGCGTAGTTGCCTGGGGTTAGGTTGAGTCCGTCTTGGATGAAGCTCATGCTTGGTTGCGCTTTTTTACCATGGTCAGGATGGTCGCCACAGCGACCACCTCCTGTGTATCGTCCGTGACTTCAACATAGTACTTCACAATCCCCTTGGCAATGTCCTCCGGGCTGCGCTTTTCTTGGTCGATTTTTTCTTGAACCGTCAGTTGTACCCCAATCTCTGTGCCGGGGTAAACGGGTTTGGTGAATCGGCAACTTTCCAAACCATAGTTCAGCAACACGGGGCCTTTTGGGGGGTCCACAAAGAGTCCGGCCGCACGACTGAGAATGAAATAGCCATGTGCGACTCGGCCCGTAAAAATGGTGCCCTCTAGACTGTTTTCGTCCATATGGGCGTAAAATTTATCGCCGCTGAGCTCCGCAAAATCTTCTATGTCTTGAAGCGTCACCAAATGCTTCGCGGTCGTTACCGTGTCGCCGATGCGCAAGTCCTCAAAATGCTGACGGAATAAGTGAGGTTCTGCTTCAGGGCGATCCGCACCCGGCGTAAAGCGGCCGGTCACGGCGGTAAGGGTATTGGGGTGCCCCTGAAGTGCCACGCGCTGCAGGTAATGCATCACCCCGCGCATGCCGCCCATCTCTTCTCCGTCCCCCGCACGCCCTGGTCCCCCATGCGTGAGCAAGGGCATTGGCGATCCGTGACCGGTAGATTCTTTGGCACTGCTGGCGTCCAAGAGGTGGATTCGGCCATTGCTGTAGGCCGCCTCAAGCGCAAATTCACGCGCCGCATCGCGGTCGGCAGAGACAAAGCTGGTGACGAGCGAACCGCGACCCAAGGCCACAATCTCCGCAGCTTCCGCCAGAGAATGATAGGGCATGATCGTACTTACGGGGCCGAAGGCCTCAATGCTATGGCAGCTGAGGTTTTGCAAGGGCTGCTCGTTTCGTAGGAGAACCGGAGCATAAAAGGCCCCTGCTTCTGGGTGGGCCGCCTTGGCCTCGCCCATCCCGTCCACGCGACCAAAGACGACTTCGTTTTCCTGCGCCAAGGCCTCCACAGAGGAACGAACCCGCTCCACCTGCAATTGGGTCGCCAAGGATCCCATCCGAACCCCCTCTACCGAAGGGTCGCCATAGGCCGTCGTGGCGAGTCTTCCCGCCAAAGCAGACTGAACATCTTCCACAAGAGCGGCCGGCACAACCACCCGTCGAACAGCCGTACATTTGTGGCCCGCCTTGATGGTAATCTCCTTGGCGACTTCTTTTATGAAAATGTCGAACTCTGGCGTGCCAGGGCGGGCATCCTCTCCCAATACCATCGCGTTCAAAGAATCCGCTTCCAGGTTGAAGGCCACTCCGCGTTCGAGGTAATGCGGTTGTTCTTTGAGGCGCATGCCGGTGGTTGCAGATCCGGTGAACGTTACCGTGTCGCCCCGCTGGACAGCGTCCAAAATTCCATGGCCCTTGCCACTTACCAGCTGCAACGAACCTTCGGGCAAGATGCCGCTCGCAATGATGTCTTTGACCACGACTTCGGTCAGGAAGGATGTGAATTCCGACGGTTTGACCACCGCAGGCACGCCGGCCAAGAGGTTGACCGCGATTTTCTCCAACATGCCCCAAACCGGGAAGTTGAAAGCATTGATATGGACGGCGACTCCTCGCTTGGGCACCATAATGTGCTGACCCAAGAAGGTGCCGTTTTTAGATAGCTTGACCGGGGGGCCATCGATGTGAAAGGACTGGTCGGCAAACTCGCGTCGCAGGGAGGCATTGGTAAAAAGGTTGCCGATGCCTCCTTCAATGTCAATCCAGCTGTCCACGCGCGTGGCTCCCGTGGCTGCCGACACCGCATAGTAGGCTTCTTTGCGCTCCTGAAGGTGCATAGCCAAGGCTTTCAGCATCAGCCCGCGCTGAGGAAAGGTCATGGCACGCAAGGCGACCCCTCCCTTTTCACGTCCATAGGCCAGGATGTCGTCATAGTTCAAGCCCTGACTTGAGACGTGGCCCAAGGAAGCCCCTGTAATGGCGTGCCGTGCTTCGTATTCAGACCCTTGCCCGCTTACCCATTGCCCGAGCACATAGTTTTGAATGCTCATGGATTGGGAAGTTTGGTAAAGCCCATGTTCCAAAGGGCGAAAGCAAATTTGTCTATGGCCTCTTCGATCACCATGGCCGTGGGCTTTCCTGCGCCGTGGCCTGCATTGGTTTCGATTCTGATCAGCGTGGGAGTGCCACAGTCTTGCTTGGCCTGGAGCTCCGCGGCAAACTTGAAGCTATGCGCGGGAACGACGCGGTCATCGTGATCCGCCGTGGTCACCATAGTTGCTGGGTAGCAGGTGCCTTCTACCACATTGTGCACGGGGCTGTAGCTTTTCAAGTAGGCAAACATCTCAGGGCTGTCCTCTGCCGTTCCGTAATCGTAGGCCCAACCAGCCCCTGCCGTAAACGTGTGGTAGCGCAGCATGTCCATGACTCCTACCGCCGGAAAGGCGACCGCAGCTAGGTCTGGCTTTCGGGTCATCACAGCCCCCACCAACAGACCGCCATTGGAGCCCCCGCTCAAGGCGAGGTATGGCGACGAGGTATAGCCTTCATCAAAGAGGTACTGCGCGGCAGATTCAAAATCCTCAAAGACATTCTTTTTCTGCATTTGGGTGCCGGCCACGTGCCAAGCTTCGCCATACTCGCCACCCCCCCGAATATTGGGTATGGCCAAAATGCCCCCCTGCTCCATCCACACGGTATAGGAGGTGCTGAACGAGGGCGTCAGGCTAAT
>DLWR01000009.1 GCA_003444795.1 Cryomorphaceae bacterium | reverse complement strand
AAAGCCTTGGCTCTCCACCCATCCCGGCACTGAAATAAAGGTCACTCCGCTGAGCGAGGCGCCAATCATGCCAAAACTCACCACATACCAAGGCGACTGGCGGTTTCCTGTGAAGAAGGTTTTATTATCACTGCTGGGGCTCGACCAACGCGCTACGAGGACGAGCAGGCCAAAGTAGGCCGCCAAGAGAAGAAGTATGTACCCGGGTTCCATGGGAGAAAGGTACGCAGCCCCTCTCGATTCAAAGATGGCGTACTTTTACCGGGATGGAACTTCCTTCCAAATCCCTCGAGCGCGCCGTTCAGGCACTCAGCCGATTGCCGGGCATAGGCCGGCGGTCTGCGTTGCGTTTGGCGCTGCATATGCTGCGTCAAGGGAGCGATCGTATCCTGGATTTGTCGGAAGCCCTGGAAGAATTGGCCACCAACAGCCAGTTTTGCCAAAAGTGCCACGCCATCAGCGACCAAGCGCTCTGCGGAATTTGCCAAGACGAGCGGCGTGACCTGCGTTCGCTCTGTGTGGTGGAGGATATCCGGGACGTCTTGGCCTTGGAAAACACGCATGCCCATCGGGGACGCTACCATGTTTTGGGCGGTCTCATTTCCCCCATGGACGGCATGGGGCCCAGTGATTTAACGGTCGAGGACTTAGTTCAGCGCGTGACCGATGAAGGCATAGAAGAAGTTATCCTGGCATTGAGTGCCACGATGGAAGGCGACACCACCGCCTTCTACATCTACCGAAAGCTCGGAGATCTGCCAATTCGCCTCACCGCCATTGCCCGTGGTCTCCCCGTAGGCGATGCCCTCGAATTTGCCGACGAAGTCACCTTGAGCCGCTCTTTCCAACAGCGCGTCCCCTTTGAATCCACTTTGAACCGATAAGCTGTGGATCTCTCCGTCCTCATTGTCAATTACAACGTCAAGGCCTTTATCGACCAGTGCCTGCGTAGCGTGGAACGCGCATCCAAGGGATTGCAGGTGGAAGTCATCGTCGTAGACAATGCTTCTTCGGATGGCAGCGTGGCGCATATTCAAAAACACTTCCCCTGGGTTACGTGCATCGCGAGTGCCGAGAATCTAGGATTTGGACGCGCCAACAATTTGGCCGCCGCCCAAGCCAAGGGGGAGTTTGTCCTGTATTTGAATCCCGACACCGTGGTGTCTGAGGACAATTTCCACCGGGCATTGGAGGTCATGCGCGCGCAGCCTGAAATTGGCTCCATGGGCTGCCGCATGATCGATGGCTCCGGCCACTTCCTGCCCGAGTCCAAACGCGGACTCCCCACCCCCGCCGTGGCCCTCTACCGCATCCTAGGTCTGGCCAAACTCTTTCCAAACACCCCCGTTTTGGCGCCTACTATGCTGGACAATTGAGCCCCGAAGAATCCGGCTATGTCGACGCGCACTGCGGCGCGTGGATGCTCATGCGCGGATCGGTCCTCCAAGAAATAGGAGGCTTCGACGAGGCCTTTTTCATGTATGGCGAGGACATTGACCTCTCCTACCGGGTTCTGCAGGCGGGATACCGAAACTACTATTTGGCCGACCGCCCTATCCTCCACTACAAGGGCGAAAGCACCAAACATGCAAGTTGGCAGTACATCAAAACCTTTCATGAGGCCATGGCCATCTTTGCCAATAAGCATTTCAAAGGACAAGCACTTGCCTACCGCGCCCTGATTTCCCTCGGGATTTATGCGAAGGGCATCGCCACACTTACGCGCTCTTGGGGCCGGATTCTCCTGCCATTCCTGTTGACCCTGCTCCTAGGCTATTTACTGAGCGATGGCGTGAGTACCTACTGGGAACGAAACCACCGCTATGTGGAAGGGGGTGCTTACCCCGAACGCTTCCGATTGGTCTTTTTGCCGCTCTTTGCCGTCTTCTGGACGGTAAGCATGGCTTTCTTAGGGGCATTCAGCAAATCCGCTTCCCTTCGGCGTGTCCTAAGTGCCTTCTTTATCACGTCTGGGGTCCTCCTCGCTGGCTATGCGTTTTTACCCATGGATTGGCGATTTTCACGCGCCCTGGTCGCCTTATTTTCACTCGGTCACTTGATCGGATTCTTCCTCGTTCGAGCCACCATCAGTGCCCGCGGCCGCAGTGGGTTCTTTTACCGCGGGTATGGGCAGGCAGAAGCCCATGTGGGTTCGGAAAAATGGCCCTTGGACCGACTAGCGCTTCGCGTATTGCACTTGCGCCCCAAAACCCTCTATTTTCATCCGGAGGAGCATTCCTACCATGGGATGATTGACGCCATGGCTGCTATTTCCTCCCTGGTTCCTGACGGCGTTCGGTTCCGAATGGTCTACCCCAACTGGACCTTGGGAAGCGATACCTACTCAACTGCCTCTGAATCCGGACAGCTCGCCCTATCTCAATCCACTATCCGCCGACAGAAACGCATCTTGGACCTATTTATCGTGCTGGCCGCCGTCTGTTGCTTTCCTCTTTTGCTTTGGACCGATCGCGGTCGCCGAATGCTCTCCTACCTGTCAGCGGTACTTTTGGGCCGAATGACCTGGGTGGGCTACCATGCTCCTGGAGTGCATCTTCCCCCATTGCGTCCCGGTGTTTTTCAACACGGACCAGGGACCTTCACCACAGAAATCGCCTACGAATCTGATCTGCGCTATGCGGAAAATTGGCGGCCTGAATTAGACGTTTATGCCTTATTCGGCGGGAGCTTTTGACGTAAATTTGCCGAACAACCCCACAGACTATGTTTGAATTGACCATGCCCAAAATGGGCGAATCGGTAGCCGAAGCCACTATTACCCAATGGTTGAAGAATGAAGGCGACACGATTGCGTTAGACGAATCCGTCCTCACTATCGCCACCGATAAAGTAGACAGCGACATTCCTTCCCCCGTGGCCGGCGTGCTTGTGAAGCGACTATTCAATGAA
>DLWR01000169.1 GCA_003444795.1 Cryomorphaceae bacterium | reverse complement strand
AAGAATTTTGTTCATGATATCGCAGGCTGCTTTCCTTCCTGGACTCCAGACGCCTTCATTGAGAGCACGGTGGATGCCTTGCGCGCTCAAATCGGTGGCGGTAAAGTGGTTTTGGGATTGAGCGGTGGCGTAGACAGTACAGTGGCCGCTATGCTGCTTAAAGAGGCCATTGGCGATCGTTTGTACTGCATTTTCGTCAACAATGGCTTACTTCGAAAGAACGAGTTCATCTCGGTACTAGAACAATATGAAGGCCTAGGGCTAAATGTGAAAGGAGTAGACGCGTCTGCCGATTTCTACGCGGCGCTAGACCAACAAGAAGATCCTGAAGCCAAGCGGAAAGCGATTGGCCGGGTGTTTATCGAGGTTTTTGACCGTGAAGCCATGGCCATTTCGGGCGTGGAATTCTTGGGACAAGGCACCATCTACCCAGATGTGATCGAATCCGTTTCGGTAAATGGACCTTCCGTTACGATTAAATCCCACCACAACGTGGGTGGCCTGCCCGACTTCATGAAATTGTCCGTGGTCGAGCCCCTTCGATCTTTATTTAAGGACGAAGTCCGTCGCGTGGGCAAGGCATTAGGGCTCTCGTCTGCGTTGCTGGGACGCTATCCTTTCCCAGGTCCAGGCTTGGCGATTCGCATTTTAGGGTCGATTACGCCCGAACGTGTGAAGATTCTCCAAGAAGTGGATAACATCTTCATCCAAGGTCTGCGCGATTCGGGTCTCTACGATGAGGTTTGGCAAGCAGGCGCCATTTTGCTCCCCGTGAATTCCGTTGGGGTCATGGGGGATGAAAGGACCTATGAACAAGTAGTGGCTTTGCGCGCCGTTCAGAGTACGGATGGCATGACGGCAGATTGGGTGCATTTACCCTATGAATTTTTGGCCCGAATTTCGAATAGCATCATTAACAATGTCCGTGGAGTGAACCGCGTGGTGTACGACATCAGCAGCAAACCTCCCGCAACGATTGAATGGGAATAAAAAACCTCTTTTTCACAGCGCTGCTGGCCGTCACTTCGGCGGTCCAGGCGCAGGTGATTTTGGCGGATACTGCGCTAACTATACCGCGTCAGACGTGGATCGTTGCTTTGCCATTTGAGGCGGATGTGGATTCAACCGATGGCATGACCTTCGACGCGCCGAATTACACGTTGAAGAACCGGATGGCCGTTCAATTCTACACAGGCCTTCGTGCCGGAGTAGATTCTCTTAACCGTTCAGGGTTTGATATTCAGCTGGTTCTGGCCGAGCACGTGGAGGCCACCAATAGCTACAGAATGGAGGCCAATGGCTTTTTGACGAGTTACAGTCCGGAAGCTTTCATGGCTTTTTTGAATCGACAGGCCCTTTGCCAAGCAGGAGAGTGCAAGATTATTGGTCCATTCCGCGGCGATGCGAGTGAAACATTAGCCGCCTTGTCCTCCGGTATCCCTGTCATCAATCCTGTGTCTCGAAAGGTGGATGTGACTGGAAAGCCGTACCTCATTGCAGCGGCTTCGCACCGAACCGCAGAAATCAACCGCCTCGCAGAGCGTGCCGCTGCTGCACAGAAAATGGCCCCGAAGAGCCGCACCGTATTGCTCATGGACGGCAGTGCGAATGATGCCGCCTTTCTAGAAGCCTATGAAGCGGCTGGAGGCAACAAAACAGACATCATCCAGAAAAATTACCAAGGTTCTGCTACCCTAGATGCCTCGGCTTCTGCGGGGGTCTTTACGCGCATCATTTCGCTCAGCGATAAAGTCTTGGTGACCGCTCGAATCCTAAACCAGCTCCGTGGCTTTGAAGCGGCTAAAACATAATTCTGGACCTTAGGCAACGTGCTGTCTAGCAGTGCGCTAGATGCTCAACTGCTCATGCGTCAGCCACTTGTTTGGTCCCAGGTGGAGCGCTTGGACTACATTCAGTTTCGCCGATTGGATGCCCTGTTGTTTGATGCGGCCCAAACGACTCCAGGACGCTGGGAATGGCTCGGCTTAGACATGGCATGGTTTGCCGCCTACATGGATGCTGTGACGCCGAGTGCCTTTGAAGGCCCACGCCGTATGTATCTCTGGAAACACGTGCCAGGAGGGGGTTATTACAATCAATCCGCTTTGATTTACCGCTACGATCGGAAAAACGGGGTACAAGCCCAGTGGACCCCATCGGTGGATTATGCGCAAGAAATTGAACTCCCAGAGGCACTAGAGGATGAAGCCATTTTGGAAATCCCGAAGGATAAGCCTGAAATAGTAAACCTTTGATTCACTCATACATGTCAACGCCCTTAGCCCACCTTGAGCCGCGCGAACTGTGGAAAGCCTTTGAAGAGTTAAACGCCGTTCCGCGTCCGTCTAAACGCGAAGATCAAGTGCAAGCCTTTGCGGTGGCAGTAGGGGAGCGTTTGGGTTTGCCCACGGCGAAAGATTCGGTTGGCAATGTGCGTATCACTAAACCGGCAAGTCCTGGGATGGAGCATGCACCCACGGTGGTGATTCAAGCGCATTTGGATATGGTATGCCAGAAAAACGACGGCACCGAACACGACTTTGATACCCAGGGTATTGAGATGTATGTGGAAGATGGTTGGGTGAAGGCCAAAGGCACCACGTTGGGTGCTGACAACGGAATTGGCGTCGCTATGGCTATCGCGGTGTTGCGGAGTGAAACGATGGTCCATCCTCCCATTGAAGTCTTGTTTACGAGCGATGAAGAAACGGGGATGACGGGCGCTCTTGGGCTCCAAGAAGGCTGGATTACGGGCAAGTACCTTTTGAATATTGACACGGAGGACGATCAAGAGCTCACCATTGGCTGTGCTGGAGGTATCGACGTGACAGCGACTTCAACGCTCTCCTACCGTCCCGCGCCCGTTGGAGCACCTATGGGGTATCGCCTTCAGGTGAAGGGACTGACCGGGGGGCACTCAGGTATGGACATTCACTTGGGCCGTGGCAATGCCAACTTAATCATGGCTCGATTGCTGCGGGATCTTGAACGGGAAGCCTGTATTTTGCTCCATTCCATGGCAGGAGGGAATTTGCGCAATGCTATTCCTCGAGAGTGTCAGGCCACAGTAGTGATGGATGCATCGCACGCATCCGTTCTTGAGTCGGCCTTTGCGGCCATGGCAGCTGCACTGAAGAAGGAATACTCGGCAACGGATCCACAGGTGGAAATTACCTGTGTGGCAACCGGTCCAACGACGGTACATGTGCTCCAAGCGGATGTGCAAGCGGCCTTGCTGGCGGCAATTTCCGGTTGTCCCGCTGGAATTCTTCGTATGAACCCCGAGGTTGCTGGATTGGTGCAAACCTCCAACAACGTGGCCAAGGTTCAAATTTCGGAAGAGGGTGCTCAAGTGCTTTGCTTGACGCGAAGCAGTTCTGAATCCGAAAAAATGGATGCGGCTCAACGCATTGCGGGAGTTCTGGGCCTAGCGGGGCTGGAGACCACGTTTGCGGGGTCCTATCCAGGTTGGGAACCCGCTCCAGGAGGTGCGCTGGCGCAGTTAATGCGCCAAACCTATGTGGACTTATTTGCCGAAGAACCCCATGTGAATGCCTGCCATGCGGGTCTTGAGTGCGGTATTATTGGCGAAAAATGTCCAGGCATGGAAATGATTTCATTCGGCCCCAACATTCGCGGTGCCCACAGTCCCGATGAGCGCGTTGAGATCGTGAGTGTGCAGAAGTCATGGGCCTACTATGTGGAAATTCTCAAGCGCTTTGGGCAAATGAACTAAGCGAAAGCGTAGGGTGTTATGGATGCAATGATCAATTTAGCTTTTGGACTCCTCGCCTATGTATGCATGGAAGGGGCGGCATGGGCGGCACACAAATACCTCATGCACGGACCCCTCTGGTTTTTACATGCAGATCATCACACCAAAGAGCCTGGATTTTTTGAGAAAAACGACTACTTCTTTTTAATTTTCGCCGTACCGAGTTGGCTGTGCATTATGCTGGGAATGATTTACCAGGTTTGGCCGGTAGTTTCATTTGGCTTTGGAATTGCCGCCTATGGGCTAACCTATTTCTTAGTTCACGAGTTGTTTATTCATCAACGCTTTCGCTTCATGCGCAATACCACATCCCCCTATTGGGAAGCGGTGCGATTGAAGCATAAAATGCACCACAAAACCCTCACGAAAGAAGGAGCAGATCACTTTGGTTTACTTTGGGTGCCCTTGGCATGGATTGCTGAACAGCGCAAGAAAAAAGGGTGATGGAGTCCAGGCTCTACTTGCTCATCGATGTGTTGGTCTTCCTAGGGCCGTTGACAAGAGCCTTTGAGCCTCGTATTTTTTACATCGGAAAATGGAAACGACTGCTTGCGGCTACGCTGGCTGTTTTTGCTTTGTTTCTGCCGTGGGACATTCTATTTACCCAGCAGGGGGTATGGGGCTTTACAGAGCGCTACCTAATCCCTTGGGATTTCTTCGGTTTGCCCTTGGAAGAGGTTTTGTTTTTTGTGGTCGTGCCCTGGGCCTGTTATTTTATTTATGAGGTGTTACAGCTCTTTTTTCCATGGTCAGGGACAAAATCCTGGGTTTTTGGGGTCACCCTCTTTGCCGCTCTGGCCTGCATAGCCTGGGCGATGAAGCACCCGAGCCAAGCCTATACTTTTTGGACCTTTTTATTGCTGGGCGCAGCCTTGGGCCTGGCCTTTGTTTGGAAACCATGGTGGTTAGCGGCATTTTACCGATCCTGGGGATTGGCCCTCGTACCCTTTTTCGCGGTAAACGGGCTGTTGACAGGCTCCATGTTGGAGGCTCCCATCGTTTGGTACAATGTTGCAGAAAACATGGGTATCCGAATGGGGACCATACCTGTAGAAGACGCATTTTACGGCATGCTCATGATGCTCCTATATACCGCAGTAATGCAATGGAAGAAGGCCCCGAAATCCTCCATCTAGATCGCCACGTGGTGGTGGTGGCCAAGCGGGCTGGGCTCATGGTGGAGCCGGATCGACTGGGTCACCCGAATGTCCAAGAACTTCTCGAAGAGGAACTTCAATGCAACCTATGGGTCGTGCATCGCTTGGATCGTCCAACCAGCGGCTTATTGGTCTTGGCTAAAAACAAATTTGCGTGCACGGGACTCATGCGTCAGTTTGAAGAGCGCACCGTGAAGAAGCGGTACACCTTCAAAACGACTGTAGAGTTGCCTGCAGATCCCTGGAATTGGGTGGACCAGCTAGAAAAGCAGCCTGAACATTTTCGGTCCGTCGTTGTAGAAGCCCCTGCGGGCAAACGCGCAGCGCTATCGGGCCACCGGTTGGACGCTTTTCGGGCAGCAGTGGAGCCCCAGACCGGTCGCTACCATCAAATTCGCATCCAAGCCAGTCACCGCGGATTTCCCATTTTGGGAGATACATTTTATGGTGGGCAGGCCTGGGATGCCCCCGGCATTGCCTTGCATTCAGGCCATTTGGCATTCCAACATCCAAAAACCGGGGAACTACATGCCTTTGAGGTGCCGGCGCCCTTTTGAGCGAAGGGCAGTGAATATCCACCATCTCGCCCTATTTTTGCCGCTCAAACCCGTTCTATGCTTACCAGACGCCACATCCGAATTAAAGTGATGCAAGCCCTCTTCGGTTTTTACCAAGGAGAATCTGAAGACAGTAGTCGCAGCCTGAAGGCGTTGAATGAGAGCATTTCCTCCATCTACATTTTGTACCTCTTTGAACTACGGATGTTTTGGCAGTTCCACCGCTTTTTGGAGGAGCGTCTCGAGATTGAGAAGAACAAGCAGTTTCCCATTGCGGCTCGAATGGCGCGCATTGAAGCCCTGTTGAATATGCCCTTCATGCAGGCCTTGGTTAGTGACACTGGGGTAGTGGCCGCCTGGGAGCAGCATAAAATTGTTTGGGGCGATCGGGTAGATCTTTTGCGCACGGCCTTTTTTGAGTTTTGGAATGCCGAACTGCAATCGGGATGGATGGACCAACTTGACGTGCTAGAAGAGCAAGACGCAGTCATTTGGCTCAAGCGTTTCTACCGCGAGGCCATGGCGAACAATGAGAACATTCACAGCCACTACGAGGAAATCAGCATGCATTGGGCAGACGATTTGGATGCGGCTCAGATGATGGCCGTGCAGACCATCCAAAATGCCAAGCGTGGCCAGTCTTTACTGGTCAAACTCTTCAAGGATGCCTCCGATGAGGCTTTTGGAGCGTCGCTTTTTTTGAAAAGCGTGCGCCAGCACCCCGATTGGATGGAGCTAATTAAGAGCAAAGCCAACCAATGGGAATACGAGAGACTAGCGCCCGTGGAGCGCTGCCTTTTGGATATGGCCCTAACGGAAATGGTTGATTTCCAAGAAGTACCCATCAAAGTTTCCATCAACGAACCCATTGAGTTGGCGAAGCAATAC
>DLWR01000077.1 GCA_003444795.1 Cryomorphaceae bacterium | reverse complement strand
GTTTCCATCAACGAAGCTATTGAGTTGGCGAAGCAATACGGTTCGGAAAAGAGCCCAAGCTTTATCAATGGACTTTTGGATGCCCTGGCAGCAGATTTAAAAACGGAAGGCCGAATTCAAAAAGTGGGAAGAGGCCTGATTGAGTAGTAATTTCAACCGCAAATTCAACCGACCTATGATAAAATATCTAGCTTTAGCCCTAGGCGTAGTGGTACTGAGCGCCTGTTCAGATGCCTCGTCAAAAATCAAAAGCGAAGAGGAGCGCATGGCCTTGGAGGCGGCCACCTCTGCATCGTTGCCTGTATTCAACTTCGAAAAGGAAAGCCACGATTTTGGGGCGATGAACGAAGGGGAAGTGGGTACGACCGAATTTAAATTCACCAACGAAGGGGAAGTGCCCTTGATCATTTCCTCCGCCCAAGGTTCATGTGGCTGCACGGTTCCAGAATACTCCAACGACCCCATTGCTCCTGGAGAGGAGGGAACTATCACGGTTCGCTTCAACAGCCAAGGAAAACCAGGCAATCAGACCAAGACGGTCACGCTATCCGCGAATACCGTACCCAATACCAAAGTGTTGACCATTACCGCCCAAGTAACTCCCAAAGCTCAATAATATGACTTCCTTTTTCCTACAAGCTGAGCCAGGTGGCTTGGCGAGCTTCTTGCCCTTGATCGCTATTGTAGCAGTTATGTATTTCTTCTTCATTCGCCCGCAAATGAAGAAACAGAAAGAAGAAAATAAATTCCGTGCAGCCCTTGTGAAGGGCATGAAGGTGGTGACCACCTCCGGCATTCATGGTAAGATCTTAGAAGTGGATGATAAAACCGTTCTTCTGGAATGCGAGAACTGTCGTTTGCGCTTTGAGCGTGCAGCCATTAGCAAGGATATGACCGCAAGTGTCAATCCTGAAGTAGCGAAGAAGTAAATCCGGTTTAGATCCGGTTTAACTGCTGTTTAAGCATTTTGAGCTGGTCGGCGAGGACTCCCTTGTCGTCCAGCTTTTTTGCTTCTGTAAGGAGGGCTTGCGCCTCCTTTTTCTTGCGCTTGGTCATGGCCATGGCGGCCAATTGCATCTTTGCAAGTGCGCGGTCTTGCTTCAAGCGAAGACCCGTAGTTAATGCTTTTTTCATCCAAGTTTCGCTCTTGGAAAGGTTAGTCTGCGAGGTCATTAATCCTTGCAGGAAGTAGTAGTAGGCAAGTTGGCCTTTGATCAGCGTTTTCTCCGGATGGGAAATGGCCGCTAACTGATGGCTAGATTTTTCGAAGTCTTGTTTGCGCACATACCAAAGAGCAAGGAGAATGCGCTCATTGCGGAAGTGGAAGAGCAGGGGAATCCCAGAGAGAAGTACCAAGAAAATACCATTTCCAATTTCTCCTTCGGTAAACTGCCATACTGCGGCGCCAGAAACGGCCACAGCGAGGGCCAGTCGAATGTACTTGCGAATCATAGGTCAAAAATAGGGCTACTTAGCCCAGAATTTGGATGCGGTTTCGGCCTAATTCGAGGCGTTGCTCTGATTCCAGTTTTTTCAACAAGCGAGAAACCACCTCGCGCGAGGAGTGCAAGGCTTGGGCTAGTTCCGAATGGCTCATTTCTACCAAGTTTCCATCGGTTAAACGGGCTTTTTCCTGGAGAAAGTTCCACAGGCGCTCGTCTAGTTGTCGAAAGGCCACCTCGTCAAGTGCATGCAAGGCCTCTTCAAATCGCAGTTGGTAGCTCCGTAGAACAAACTCCATCCACTCTGGATGTTCTTTGATCCAGGAGGATGCAAAGGCATTTGGAATGCAGACCATCTCTGTTTCTTCTTCTACCACCACTTCCACCGTGACTCGCTTCCCAGTCATGCAGCAGTTAATGGTGCTAGAACAGGTCGATCCTGCCGTTAAAAAATACAGAAAGAGTTCGCGGTCATTGTGGTCATCTCGGCGCATGACGCGCAAATTCCCTTTGAGAATAAGGGGCACAAAGTCCACGGGCATACCCGGTTCTGCAATGAGATCGCCCGTTTGGAAAGTGCAGAACCTTCCATGTTTTACGATGTCTGCCAAGAGCGCTTCATTTTGGAAGCCAAAATGCGCTTGAATCGCCTGTGCGTCGGGTAGGGCCATGGGGGAATGCAAAACTGCGGTTACGTCTAGGTTATCCTTGTTGAATTGTTCAAAACATCTTTTTAGATACCGAACAAATCGTCATTCTTCCGCCTAAATTAACCCTAAACTTCCTACTATACTATGCCTAAAGCGTCAAAGTCTCCGCGCAAAATCTTCGTACTTGACACCTCCGTCATCCTCTACGATCACCATGCGATCATGAATTTTGAAGAGCATGATGTGGCCATCCCCATCCCGGTGCTTGAAGAATTGGATGAGTTCAAAAAGGGCAGTGACACCAAGAATTTTGAGGCACGCGAGTTTATCCGAATGCTAGATAAAAAGGCCGCGGAAAAACCACTCACCGATTGGATTGATCTCAATGGTGGAAAGCGCGGCAAGTTCCGCGTTATCATGGCTACGCCCAGTCTTCACGTGGATGCTACAGAGATCTTTGGCAAAGGAAAAAATGACCACAAAATCATTAACGCCGCGCTCTACTTACAACAAGAGGAGCCAGATCGGCCCGTTATTTTAGTTACCAAGGACATCAATCTTCGGTTGAAAGCCAAGGCGTTGAATGTTCAAGCGGAGGACTACCTCACGGGTAAAGTCAAAGAAACAGACACGCGCTTCACGGGTCGTGCGGAAATCCCCGCCTTCCCGGAAAAAGCTTTGCAGTCGCTCTACGAAAAGAAGATGGTCCACTTGGACTCGGCTTTGAAAGCTCATCAAAAGCTCGGCCTTCAGTCCAATCATTTTTACATTCTGAAATCGGCCAAATCTTCCGCGTTGGGCTTTTACCACGGCAAATCGGAAAGCATGGAATTGGTGGAAAAGTCCAGTTACTATGGTATTAAGCCTAGGAACAGCGAACAAACCTTTGCACTCCATGCGATTATGCACCCGGACATCAAGCTTGTGACCCTCACGGGTGTGGCAGGAACGGGCAAGACTTTGCTTGCCCTAGCGGGTTCGCTGGAGCAGCGAAGAGACTTCAAGCAGATCTATCTCGCGCGTCCTATCGTCCCATTGAGCAATCGCGACATAGGTTTTTTGCCGGGAGATGCTGAACAAAAGATAAACCCTTACATGCAGCCGCTTTGGGATAATTTGAAATTCATTAAAAATCAGTTTGGGGAACGCGACCGCAACTTCAAACAGATCGACGAGATGGTGGCTAACGAGAAGATTCTCGTGACACCGCTGGCTTATATCCGAGGACGGTCCTTGTCCAACGTCATCTTCATTGTGGATGAAGCGCAAAACTTGACCCCACATGAAGTGAAAACCATCATCACGCGAGCCGGCGAAAACTCCAAGTTTATCTTCACCGGGGACGTGCACCAGATTGATACACCCTATCTGGATGAACAGTCAAATGGACTTTCCTATTTGGTGGATCGCTTGAAGGGGCAGCCCCTATATGCACACGTCACGTTGGAGAAAGGGGAGCGTTCAGAACTCGCCAATCTCGCAAACGATATGTTGTAAAGCCGTAATTAGGCGGATTGCAGGGCTTTCGGTCCTCCGGCTAAAATGGCTGCAGAGGCTCCCGCTTCAAACTTTTTGAAGTTCTCCTGGAAGCGACGTGCCAAGTCGTCTGCGGCCATCTCATACGCTTGGTCATCGGTCCATTGCCCTTTGGCCTGCAAGACGTCGTTTGGAACCCCTGGACAAGCGGAAACGAAGGCTACGCCAAATCGGGCATCTTCTTTGAATTCTAAGGCTTCACCGTGGAGAGCGGCGGTAATCATGGCCCGGGTATAACGCAGCTTAATGCGCTGGCCGACGCCGTAGCCGCCTCCCACCCAGCCGGTGTTGACCAGCCAAACGTTTAATGCACCAGAGCGCATTTTTTCCATGAGCATAGCGGCATATTCCGAGGGGTGAAGTGGCATGAAGGGAGCGCCAAAGCATGCAGAAAAAACCGCTTTAGGTTCTGTGACACCGGCCTCAGTACCTGCGACTTTGGCGGTATACCCCGATATGAAATGGTAAGCGGCTTGTTCCGGCCCTAATTTGGACATCGGAGGCAGAACCCCATAAGCATCGCAGGTTAGGAAGAAGATATTCTGAGGGTTTTGACCCATGAGACTGGGAGCGATATGGTCAATGTGCTCAATAGGGTAGGAGACTCGGGTATTTTCCGTTACGCTGCTATCACTGTAATCGGGAGTTCCATCCGCATCCATGACGATATTCTCAAGAATGGCACCGGGTCGAATAGCACGCCAGATATCGGGTTCTTTCTCTTCCGAAAGGTCAATCACCTTAGCATAGCACCCGCCTTCAAAAATGAAAATGGTGCCATCCGCGGTCCATCCATGTTCGTCGTCCCCAATGAGGGCGCGATGCGGATCCGCAGAAAGTGTGGTCTTTCCCGTCCCAGATAGCCCAAAGAACAAAGCGGTGTCTCCGTCCTTGCCCAAATTGGCAGAACAGTGCATGGGGAAGGTATTCTGCTGGGTGGGAAGTAAAAAATTCAAGGCAGAGAAGATGCCTTTTTTGATTTCACCCGTGTAGCCCGTGCCACCAATTAAAATGGTTTTGTCCGCAAAGGACAAGATCGCAAAATTGGATTGACGCGTGCCATCAGTGCTAGGATCTGCATGAAAATCAGGCGCATGCAGGATGGTCCATTCCGGCTTCACGTCCTCCGAAGGATCCAGGAACATGTTGTAGGCAAAGAGGTTGTGCTCAGGGTATTCATTGATCACTCTGATGCCTACAGACACACGTTCTAAAGCGCCCGCACGCGCCTCTCGCACATAAAGTTTTTTGCCGTCCAAATAGCGGATCACTTTGGCTTTCAGTGCGTGGTAGGCCGCCTCACTAAAAGGTTTGTTAATGGAGCCCCACCAAACTTTTTCATGAGTCTTGGCGTCGTCCACAATAAAACGGTCTTCGGGAGAGCGTCCGGTGAATTTGCCCGTTTGAATGCTTAGAACGCCAGAATGGGTGAGGGTTCCACGGTTGAGTCGGAGCGTCTCCTGGGTCAAGAAATCGGGATCAGCTTGGAAAACGACAGAGGCATTCCGCAAGCCAAGTGCTGCCATCCACGAAAGGGAATGCGCCACGCCATCGCCAAAGGAGATCATAACGAATTTCGATCAAGGGTTAGACAAATGTAGCCCTACCTTAGCCGTAATAATTCTCAGAAAACAATCACTTTTCAACACCCTTGACGTGATATCCGACTCCAATTCACCCTCATTGGTTCAGCACATTGTTGTTTTTGGCGCAGGAAAAAGTACATCGGCCATGATTGAATACTTTGCCACCCATTCGGAATCATCGGAGTGGAAAGTGTCCGTATTGGACCAAGACGAAAAGGCCCTCCAAGCGAAATGTGCAGCATTTCCCGCCATCCATGCCGTAGGGGCGGACTTGAGTGATGCCGTTGTCCGTGAAGGCTGGATTCAACAGGCAGATGTTGTGGTGAGCATGCTGCCCGCCTTCATGCATGTGGAGGTCGCAAAGTCCTGCTTGGTGCACAACAAGCACTTAGTGACTGCCAGCTATGTCAGCCCAGAAATGCAAGCCTTGCACGATGAAGCCAAAGCAAAAGGGCTCATCTTCCTGAATGAATGTGGGGTAGATCCTGGAATCGACCACATGTCGACCATGGAAATTCTAGAAAAATTGCGGGCCAAGAGCGCCGAAATTATGTCCTATGAAAGCTTTTGTGGGGGCATATTGGCACCAGAAAGCCCCAGCAACCCGTGGCAATACAAGTTCACCTGGAATCCTCGAAATGTCGTGCTTGCCGGTGCCGGCGGGGCCGTGAAGTTCATCCAAGAAGGGCTCTATAAATTCATCCCGTATCACAAACTCTTCCGTCGAACGGAATTCATGAGCATCCCGGGTTACGGCCGATTTGAAGGCTATGCCAACCGGGATTCGCTCAAATACATTTCGGCCTATGGCCTAGATGGCATTCCCACCATGTATCGCGGAACGCTCCGCAGGCCAGGGTTTTGCCGAGCGTGGGATGTCTTTGTGCAGCTGGGTGCTACGGACGATAGCTACCAAATGGAAGGGGTGTCCACAATGACGCATCGGAGCTTCTTAAACAGTTTTCTGGCCTATCATGCCTCGGACAGTGTGGAGCTAAAACTGATGCACTATCTACAAATACCGCAGGACTCTGAGTTGATGGAGCTCTTTGAGTGGCTAGACCTCTTTAGGGAGGAACCTGTGGGGCTGCAAAAAGGAAGTCCGGCTCAAATTCTTCAGGCAATTTTGGAAAAGAAATGGACGATGACCGAGGAGGATAGGGACATGCTGGTCATGTGGCATCGTATCTATTACCGTTTAGGTGGTCAAACCTTCCGCTTGGAGTCTTCCATGGTATGCAAGGGAAAAAGCGCCCAAAATACCGCCATGGCCTTTACCGTTGGATTGCCTGTAGCTATGGCGACTCGTTTGGTCGTCAAAGGCCTGCTAAAGGATAGAGGCGTCCTAATGCCCTTGAAGCAAGAGGTGTATCAACCCATTCTGCACGAGCTGGCGGACTGGGGCATTCGATTTGATGAGCGGGTTACACTAGAGGCCTAGCGACAGCGCGTATTGTGCGTCGGTGCCTTTATTCAGCGGTTTTTTAGTCGCCGAGGCTATACAGCTCTGCGGGTGCCGCCAATGTTAAGCATTTGGCCTTCTTGTCCATAGAGACGACGAATTCATCCACCAGCGGAATGTAGATGGGATTTTCGCGCTGAGGATGGCTCAACACCAACAAAGGTTGACCGGGCCGTTCAATTACGTCTTCTAAGGTCATCGTCTCAGAGACAGCGGCATCCTTGACGTCAAATCCAATGATTTCATGGTAGTAGTACTGATCGTCGTCAAGCTCCGGCAAATCCTCTTCAGGTAAAAAAACGGCTTTCCCGACTAGGGATTGAACGCTGGCCTCGTCATCAGCATCCTCCAGTCGGAGGATGAATTCTGAGGTAATATGGGTTCGGATGGAGGAAACAAAGTAGGGGATAGGTTGTCCGGCTTCCTCAAAAAAAAGAACATCCAGCGACGCATAGCGTGCTGGATGATCTGATTCTACGTGGAGAATGACTTCTCCTTTATATCCGTGCTTTTTCCGGAGGTATCCGAGCTGGAAATAGCCCTCCATGAGAAATTATTCTGCAGCAGCTTCTTCCGAAGACTCTTCAGCAGCCTCAACAGCAGGAGCT
>DLWR01000104.1 GCA_003444795.1 Cryomorphaceae bacterium | reverse complement strand
CGGTATTGTGCGCAAAGGGGCCCCGACCGATGCCCGTGTTCTCATCATGGGCCCCAACGGATCGGGTAAAGAGATCGTAGCCAATCAAATCTCCCAGTTGAGTGCGCGTTCCAAGCAAGCCTTTATCGAGGTCAACTGTGCAGCTATTCCTTCAGAATTGATTGAATCTGAGCTATTTGGTCATGTCAAAGGCTCCTTCACCTCGGCCATCAAGGACCGAAAAGGCCAATTTGAGCTGGCAGATGGTGGAACCCTCTTCTTGGACGAAATTGGTGACATGAGCCTTTCCGCCCAGGCCAAAGTGCTCCGCGCCTTGCAGGAAAATCAAATCACCCCCGTCGGTGCAGGCAAGTCCATCCCGGTAAATGTTCGGGTATTGGCCGCAACCAACAAGAACCTCAAAGCTGAAATTGCCGCCGGGCGTTTTCGGGAGGATCTCTACCACCGATTGAGCGTCATCGTCATTGAGGTACCACCGCTGAACGATCGCCGCGAAGACATCCCTGCCCTCGTCGATCATTTCTTAGATCAATTGGCGGACCAAGGAGCCAAAACCTTCAGCCCAGGCGCCATGAAGCATTTGCAAGAAATGGATTGGTCGGGCAACGTTCGTCAACTCCGCAACGTGGTGGAGCGCTTGCACATTCTGGGCAGCAATCCTGTTACGGAAGCGGAAGCGCAGTCCTTCGCCTAGACCTTCTTTGCCGCCAATTTCGCTGCGCGCCGATCCATGCCCGCGTAGAAACGGGTGGTCAACCAGACCGCGCTGATGGTTAGGCCTACCGCTAACGCGGTCCAAACGCCTACCTGCGCATAGCCCAACATATGGCCCAAATACCATTCCAGCGGCAAGGCAACCACGTAATATGCCACAAACGTGATGGCGGTTGGAATTCGGACATCTTGTATACCACGCAATGCACCTAAGGCCGTAGCCTGAACGCCATCCGACACCTGGAACAAAGTGGCCACAATGAGGAGGCATGCAGCCGCCTCCGCCACCACCAAATCATCCGTGTAGGCAAAGGGCAGATAGTTTCGGAATACAAAGAAGACCAGCCCAGTGAACAGCATGAAAAGGACGGTTAGCCCAAACAAGCTCGTTCCCGCCCGACGTGCTCCAGCCACATCTTTTTGACCCATGCTTTGGCCAATGCGTATGGTCGCAGCCGCTCCCAATCCCGTTGCCGCCATGTAGGAAATGGACGCAAGGTTAATGGCTACTTGGTGCGCCGCGAGTGGCTTGGCCCCAAAGGTGCCAATGATCCAGGCCGAGGCGGCAAAAGCGCTCACTTCAAAAATGTATTGAAAGCCCGATGGCAAGCCAATTTTCAGGAGGCTTCGAAGGGCTGGCCCGCTAATTTTTACCGCCAGCCATTGCGCGGGATCCGCCTTTCCGCGGCGCAATACATACCACCAGGCCGCCACCATCATGTAGATACGTGCTACCAGGGTGGCAATACCAGCTCCAATGATTCCCCAGCTTGGGAAGACCCACCAGCCGTAGATAAGCAGGGCATTTAAACCAATATTCCCCAGGTTGCCGTAAAGCGAAATACGCATGGGAGTTTTGGTATCGCCTTGGCCCTCCAAAAACTGCTTAGCGGCCATGAAGAGCATTAAGGGAACGTAGGAGGCCATGACCACCCAGAGGTAGGCGCGGGCCTCTTCAACCACGGCAGGCTCTTGGCCTGTGTACTGCACAAAGGCAAAGAGTGCCCAGGCAAAAAAGAACATGAAGAGGGAGGTCGCTGCATTGACGACTGTGGCGTTTTTCAACCATCGGACCGCTTTAGCCGGGCGTTTTTGGCCCGATGCATGCGCGACCAAAGGCGTGAGCCCATAGGCCATGCCAATACCAAAAACCAGGGGAACCCCAAGAATGGAACTGGCCAAGGATACCGCAGCCAAGGGAACAGTTCCCAAAGCCCCGACCATCATGGAGTCCGCTACACTCGCCGCAATGTGGCCGATTTGGCCTACAATGACCGGCAGGGCGAGAGGGATATTTTCCCGCCACTGAAGGTCGATGCGCATTAGTCTTCCATCGCCTCGTAGCGCTCCACTTCACGGATGTAGAAGGTGTTCGCCTCGTCGAGGAGCTTGGACATTTCGTCCGTCAATTCGGTTTCATCCTCGCCATCGATGTCGTCGAGCCATTCTACTTCATCGCTGTCCAAGTCAATCACAAAACGGGGATATTCCGTGTGAATAATGAAGACATTTTCGGGGTGATCTGTGTTGTCGCCAACGAGAAATTTAGGAATGGCCATAGCTGGGATTTTAGAAGATTCTTCCCCGAAGGTACGGCACCGGCGCAGTACATTTAAGGCGTGAAGGTCCTCTTTTTTGCCCGCCGAACCCTGCACCGACAACCCGGTGGCGACCGCGTGCATATAATGGAAACCATGCGCGCCCTCGAGGCACTGGGCCATCAGGTTCAGCTCGTCACAGAAACAGCGGATCTAAAACGCGTACTAGCATCCGACACATGGGATGTCCTGCACTCCATCAATCTGGGACGCCTGGCAGATCAGTACCCCTGCTACGTGGCCCGAAAAGCCCATCCCGCGCTCACGTGGGCGATTTCTACGGTTTGGGTCGACTATTCGGCCTATGACCGCAAGCGCATTTGGGGACTTCGCTTCCTTCCCGAATCCTGGGTAGCATGGGCCAAACTCTCGGGCC
>DLWR01000148.1 GCA_003444795.1 Cryomorphaceae bacterium | reverse complement strand
TCCGTCACAATAGTGCAGGCAGGATCCGTACCGTCATTGGTGCCCCAGTTACCGTTTACAAACTTGTAGTAGGTAGTGCCACCGATAGCAGTAGAAGGGAAGGTGACGGTGATAGACCATACACCATTGCCCTGGTCGGTCATCGCAGAACCGGTATCCGTAGGAGACCAATCAGCCATAGACAAAGAACCATTGGTAGCTCCAGCAGTAGCGAAGTTGCCCCCTACGCGGATACCATTTGCAGCTACTGCGTTACCAGCGGCTACGTAATCGGTTACGTCTACTTGGAACGTAACATCCACTTGGCCATAAGCCATGACTGACGTCAAAGCTGCCAGTCCGAGAGTAAGGATTTTTTTCATACTCGTTTTTGTGTTTAGTGATTAATAAAGGAATTAATAGCCTGGGTTTTGGACCAAGTTTTGGTTAGAAATGATGTCCGAAGATGGAATCGGATACAAGTTGTAGTGGATGGGGGTTGACGTGCCAAACTGCTCGCCACCTTTAAAAGCCCACAGGTAGTCTGCGCTCGTAAACAAGCCAAAGCGTACCAAGTCCGTACGGCGATGACCCTCGCTGTACAATTCACGGGCGCGCTCATCCAATATGGTGGGCAAGTCCAACGTGCTCACGTTGTGGTTGCTGTTTCCGTAGGCGCGCTCGCGAACCATATTGAAGTATCCGACACCTTGAGAGAGGTTGGTGCCGGTGCGGGCGGCACATTCCGCATACATCAAGTAGACATCGGCCAAACGGAAGAAGGGGAAGTCCACGTCTACAAAGGTGACAGGATCCGAACCGGGAGAGCCATCGCGGTTGATATTCCGCCACTTCGTAATGCCTATGCCCTCGGTGAAAGTGCCCACCGTGGTAATGGTGTCTTCCATGCCATCCAGCCAAACGAGACGGCGAGTATCCAAGGTATCGGGGAACTTGTCATACCACGCCTTGGTGGCGCGGTTACCCTGCCATCCCGAGGTGGTACCAAAGTAGCTCTGGTCCATGCTGCCGCCAATGTGCGAGTGCACCAAGAAGGTGGTTCCACCCCACGTACGAGTATGCTGGCCGTCAAACGTGGCCGCAAAAATGAACTCTGTGGATGTGTGGTTGTCGGCAAAGAAGTTGTGCTCATACGAAGGCTCCAAGCTGTAGCCAGCGTTGATCAAGTCGGTACATTCGGCCATCGCATCCGCATAGCGATCGGTTCCCGTGTATACTTCCGCATTCAAATAGAGCTTTGCACGCAGTGCCTTCAAGGCGCCCAAATCGGCACGTCCGTATTGGCCAGAGCGAGCAGGTACCATGAGTGACTCAATGTCGTTCAATTCGGCCTCGATGTAGGCGAAGAGGTTCGCACGAGAGATCTGCTCGGGGTAGTACACACCGGGACGGTCGCTCTCATCCACGAAGGGCACATTGCCAAACAAGTCTAATGCATGGTAGTAGCTCAATGCGCGGAGATAGCGCGCCTCAGCACCCATGTCTTTGATCATGGCAATTTGCTCAGGCGTGAAGTCCTTCGTGTCCAACCACTCGTCCATGGTGTAGCGAATGAATTCGTTGGCCAAGGCAATTTGGTAATAGATGCGGTAGTACATGGCACTCACAAACGAGGAGTTGTCGTTCCAGGTCATGGTGTTGAGTTCGGGTACACCGGGGTCATTCCATCCGCAAACCGCCTCGTCCGTGGGAAGCTCTTGCAAGTTCCAGTACACGCGAACATACTGCGAGAAGCCCTCGTCAATGCCGCCAATGTCGGGCATGCCCGCTGGCCCTTGGTTTCCGCTCATGGAGAGACCCGCATAGAGCTTAGCGAGAACGTTGATGTAATTGTTGGGATCCGAGTAGACCGCATCGGCGTTCAGACCGTATTTGGGAGAAAGGTTCAAATCCTTCGCGCAAGACGCTGCCAAGAGCACTGCACCAGCCAGGAGAGAAAAGAGTTTGATAGATTTCATGGCAGGATGGGGATTAGAGAGAAACATTCAATTGGATGTTAAAGACGCGAGGGCGTGGGTAGATCATGTTGTCAATACCTCCTCCAATTTCAGGATCCAAGCCTTGGTACTTGGTGATGACCAAGGCGTTTTGGACCGAAAGGTTCAAGCTCGTCGCATACTTGTCCTTGTACAAGGTGCCCAAATTGTAAGAGAGGTAAAGGTTATCCAAACGGATAAAGGAAGCCTCCTGGATGTAGTAGCTCGACAGGTACTGTGGTGAGCGGAAACCCGTGTTCAAGAAGTCGGTCACCAAGTTGTTCAAGTGGCGCATAGATCCGCCCACTTCAAAATAGTTGCCGTGGTTAGACGCTAAGTTGTTGTACATGTACTGGCCTTGTTCTGCGCGCCAGGTCATTCCACCCGACCAACGCTTGTGGGAGAAGTTCGCAGAGAAACCAAAGATTTGGCGAGGCTCAGGGGTCTTGCCAGCCCAAGCCACCAAGTCGCCCGTGTTGATGACGCCATCGCCATTTTGGTCCACATAGGCTTCGATGTCGTCAATCTTGCCATTGCCGTTCACATCGACCCCATCGCTGTATTGATCTAAGGAACCATTGCGCTCCAAGGGGCGGCCGTTGGCATCATAGATCTGCTCATAAGAGTAGAAGGTGTACATCGGCATGCCCAGGGCATGGATTTGAATGGTGTTTCCAACGCCACCCGCAATACCTCCTACCTGAATACCTGGAGAGGTCGTGTCTTGCACCAGCGAAAGCTTTGTGATTTGGTTGCGGTTGCGTGACGCATTGAACCCAACCTCAAAGTTGGTCGTCGCATTGTCCACCAAGACCAAGTTCACCGAAGCCTCCACCCCATTGTTAGTCATGGAGCCCACGTTGGTCAGAACGCGGTTGGAGAAATTGGTGCCTGCAGGAATGGGCACGACACCCAAGAGGTCAAACGTATTCTTATGGTAAACGTCCACACTACCGTTGATTCGGCCCTTTAGGAAGCCATAGTCCAACGCGATGTTTGTGGTCGCCGTCTTCTCCCATTGTAGGTTGTAGTCGTAGGCATCCGGACGCAAAATATCCACCCAGTTGTTGCCAAACTGGTACTGCGCTGTGGCCGTGCCGTAGTTGTAGTTCGGGATGTACCCGTAGTCGTTGTAAATGTCCTGCTGTCCAGTCAAACCGTAGCCCACACGCACTTTCAAGTTGCTGAACAGGGTTTGTCCAGCGAAAATATCTTCTTGGAGCACGTTCCAGGCCAAAGCCGCGGAAGGGAAGAGGCCCCAACGCGATTCTTTGGAGAAGCGAGACGAAGCGTCCGAACGCAACGTAGCCGTCACCAAATACTTGTTGCTGATGTTAAAGTTCCCGCGGCCGTAGAAAGACATCAACGCGTTTTCCGAAAAGAATGGGAAAGGATTTGCAGGGCTGATGGTATCCCCTGCCTCGTTCAAGCTGGGGAAGGAGGGGGCGGAAGAACTCCAGTGCTGGAAAGAATAACCCCCCGTCAAATCCACATGGACGCGGTTGCTGAGTTGCTTGTTGTAGTTGCCATAGAGTTCGATCAAGCGGTTGGTACGCGAAGACTCGTATTGGTAGCGCTCACCGCCATTGTTGTAGGCCATTGCAGCGAGGGCTGGCACAAAAATGTTCCCATGGGTGTAGGAGTATTCGCCGCCCACGTTCATGAAGAGGTGCAGATAGTCGGAGGCTTGGTAATCAAACAGAATATTGCCCAAAGCACGTGTATTGGAGCCCTGGTCGTCACGCAAGTTGATCAATCCAACTGGGTTACGTGGAGAAAGTGCCGAAGGCGTGCCGTTGGGCATCGTCCACTCAAAGTAGCCGCCGTAGGCTGAGTCGCCACTATGTACGGGGCGCGTAGGATCAAAGAAAACAGCGGTTCCGATCGCGCCTTGGTTCGCGTAGAAATTATCCGAGGCAATCAGCTTGGCGCTGGTATTGGCTTTGAGTTTGCCGTTCAAAAACGAAGGGCTGGCATTTAGGGTCGCCGTGTAGCGCTTCAAGTCTGAACGCTTCAGCACCCCTTTTTCATGGTACATACCCAGGCCCAAACGGTAGGGCATTTTCAAACCACCCGTTAATGCAACGTTGTAGTCATTCACCATACCCGTTTGGTAGATTTCATTCTGCCAATTGGTGGACTGGGCAGGGTCTGCAGTGGCCAAACGCGTTTGCTGCGTAGACGTTCCATACTGACCGATCACCTCGCGGAATTGGTCGGGGGTGAGCACGTCCACTTGGTTGGTCACATTGCGGAAAGACGTCACCGCGGTAACCTCTGCACGGAAAGGCGCATTGGCCTTGCCCTTTTTGGTGGTGACCAAAATGACGCCATTCGCTGCACGGGAACCGTAAATCGCCGTTGCCGAGGCATCTTTTAGGATTGTAAAGCTCTCAATATCTGAAGGGTTCAGCAAGCCCAATCCATCGGCAGGCAGACCATCAATAACAATCAGAGGATCGTTGCTGGCATTCAAGGAGGAGCCACCGCGAATTCTGATACGGCTACCTGCCCCTGGCATACCTGAATTTGAAGTAATGCGAACCCCTGGCGTTTTACCCAGGATCAAAGCTTCAGGGGTAGAGAAGGAACCTTTCTGGAAGGACTTGGTCTTAACACTGACCACTGAACCCGTCAAGTCCTTGATATTGGAAGTTCCGTAGCCAATAACCACGATGTCATCCAAGGTCACGGCTTCCTCCTTCAAGGTAAAGTTGACTGATGCCGAACCATTGCTTAAGGTCGCTCTTTGACTCGCGGAGGCGTAGCCCATCATGGAGGCCGTAACCGTCACCTGATTGGACGAAACGGTCAAGGCATACATGCCATTGTTATCCGCGGTTGCCGTTGCGCTTGAACCCTCTACCGATAGGATGGCACCAGGTAAGGCAGCCCCGAAGGCGTCCTTCACTGAACCGATAACCCGGCCTTGGGCAAAGGCGGTCGTTGCTAAAAAAAGAAATGAAAGGCAGAAGCCAAGCGTACGTTTCCAATTCATCGTTTAGGAATTTTGCCCCTAAAATAAAGGAATTCCCGGGGAAGTGTAAAATGTACACTATAGTAAAAAATACTATAAGTACCGTCTGCGACCCTTGTCGCTACTGAATTTTAGCAGTGCGCATCAAACGCCGCCATCAAATTGCTGGCAAGCATGTCGGCTGGACGCCCTTCAATGTGGTGACGCTCAATCATGTGGACCAATTCCCCATCTTTAAAGAGCGCCATACAGGGCGAAGAAGGAGGGAAAGGAAGCATAAATTCACGCGCTTTATTGACGGAATCGCGGTCGTTACCCGCAAATGCCGTGATCATGTGATCTGGTTTTTTAGCGGCATTCGCCACGGCCATGCGTGCTCCTGGACGTGCGGAGCCTGCGGCACATCCGCGTACAGAGTTGATGACGTCAAAAGTGGTCCCGCTGTTT
>DLWR01000001.1 GCA_003444795.1 Cryomorphaceae bacterium | reverse complement strand
GGGGTCGCGTCCACAATAGGCCCAGCTGCGGGACCGCCCGTGTTATTCACCAAGATGTGGATGGGATGTCCCTCCTCCAAATATTCTTCCAACGCGGCCTCGACCGTTTCTGGCTCGTTGTAATCGGCCACTAAAAAGGAATGGCCTTGACCATGTCGTCGATCGAGCTCTGAAAGAGTTTGCTCTAGTTTTTCTCGATTGCGCGCCAAAAGCACCACATGGGCCCCATGTGCCGCCAAAACTTTAGCAACGGCCTTGCCGATGCCCTGCGTGGAGCCCGCAACCAATGCGCGTTTGCCAACCAAATTCAGTTCCATACCCCCGAAGGTAGGCAAGGTGCTGCTTTAGCCGTTCACGAAAAGACGACGATATCCTGAAAATCCGTGGTAGCCCCCGATCTTCCCGACCAGCGGCCAACGTGGATGTGTGCTTCCGACCAGCCGGCTTCCACGGCCCACTGCTGAACATTTTCGGGCGTGAATCCCACATTGGCGCCCTTGACGTCTGCACTCATATACCAATCCTCTCCGCGCTGGACATGGAATTCGTACGCCCCGCCTTTCGCGCTTGTCAAGGCCTCTTCGTCCGTCAAGAAGAACGTGGCCAAAAAGCGCCCGCCGGGCTTAAGGACGCGGCGCGCCTCGCGCAGGTAGTTCTGCACTTCCGCGCGCTCCATGTGCGTGAAAACGGAGGTCGCCCAGGCAAAGTCAAAGCGGTCATCCGTGTATGGAAACGTAAACGTATCCGCGGATCCTCCCTCCAGGGTATAGAGGTCGTTCACCAATGAGACATGCCGAAAGTGAAAATGAGGGAAGCGGGAGTGAATGCGCTGCTGGCAATCTTCCACGGCAGAAGCGACCACATCGAAGCCATGGTATTCGGCTGGAGCTTGCAGGAAGTCCGTGAGGGGGATGGCCATTCGGCCCAACCCGCTGCCAATGTCCAATACCGACTCATGGGGCTTCAGATGCCCCAACGTTTGAAAATGTTGTTTGAAGAGCAAGCCATTTTCCAAGAAGTCCCCACCCCCCGTGAAAATCTCGCCGGGCAAAGGCAGGGGAATCCCGTTGTAGCGCGGCCGCCCCCCATGACGGAGCAGCGTCCACGCATCCACGGGCGCAAATGCTAATCGCCGAACCACTCGACGCGCACGAGGACCAAAGGCATAAAAAAGACCGCGAAGAAAACGCTTCATCCCTGCAAAGCCTTAGGCCTTCCCTGCCATGATCGCTTCGATCTCATCCACTTCTTTGGGGATTGCCTTCGTCAAATTGATATGACCCTCTGCCGTAATGACAATGTCATCTTCAATACGGATACCCAATCCTTCTTCCGGAATGTAAATACCGGGTTCGCAGGTAAAGACCATGCCCTCCTGCATGGGACTGCCGTCCCACAAGCCGTAGTCGTGCACATCCACGCCGAGATAATGGCTGGTACCGTGCATAAAGTATTTCTTGTACGCGGGCCATGCAGGGTCTTGGGCATCCACATCGGCTTGGGTGATGAGGCCTAGTCCGATCAATTCCTTCGTCATCAGTTCTCCAACCTTGACATGGTATTCCGCGAGCACCGCTCCGGGGCGCAAAAGCTCGATGGCTCCTTTTTCGACGCGAAGTACCGCTTCGTAGACTTGGCGTTGGCGTGGCGTAAAGGTGCCGTTCACGGGGAAGCAACGTGTGACATCACAGGCGTAATTCCCGTATTCCGCCCCCACGTCAAAGAGCACCATCTCGCCTTCGTTACAAGGCATATTGTTCTCGATGTAGTGTAGCACACAGGCATTGGCGCCGCTGCCGATGATAGGCGTGTAGGCAAAACCGCGAGATCGACGGCGCAGAAATTCGTGCATGAATTCAGCCTCCAAATCGTATTCGGTAACTCCCGGCTTTAGGAAGCGCAAGATGCGGTCGTAGCCTGCTGCGGTGATGTCCGCCGCAATCTGCATAACGACCAACTCCTCTTCCGTTTTAACAGCGCGAAGTGCGTTCAATGCCGGCGCCGAGCGCTTGTAGCTGTGGTGGGGATAGGTCTCCTTGAGCGCCTTGTTGAGGCGCATGGTACGGGTTTCGACGGGGTTGTTTCGGCGCAAATGCTCCTCGGTGACGAGGTAGACATGCTCTGTCTGGCTCATGAGTTCCTTCATGACTCGGTCCCAATCTTGCAGCCAATAGACGGTCCGGATGCCGCTTACCGCAAAGGCCTGGTCTTTGTCCAATTTAGCCCCTTCCCAAACGGCAATATGTGCATTGGTTTCGCGCAAAAACAGTACCTCGCGATGCTCCGATTTGGGTGCATCTGGGAAAACGACGAGAATAGACTCCTCTTGGTCTACGCCAGACATCCAAAAAATGTCCGAGGCTTGCTTAAACGGCAGGGTACCGTCTGCACTCGTGGGATAAATATCATTGGAGTGAAAAATGGCCAAGGATTTAGGCGCCATGGTGGCGGCAAAACGGGCTCTGTTTTTCACAAAAAGGGCCGAATTCAAAGGGAGATATCTCATAGACAGCGAAGGTAATCGCTTTTGCCCGAATCCGTCGCTCAACCCTTTGAACCGCAACGATTGACCCCTACTTTTGCGGACATCTAGAAACCCTTTCTGTATGGCAACGTCTCGCGGTCTCTTCGGAACCTCTCTCGCACGCAAATATTGGATG
Organism: Cryomorphaceae bacterium; assembly: GCA_003444795.1. GTDB lineage: Bacteria > Bacteroidota > Bacteroidia > Flavobacteriales > Schleiferiaceae > TMED14. The sequence goes on along the minus strand of DLWR01000001.1, from coordinate 624 downwards.
GCCTTGACTGGTCTGTTCCTGTGCTCCTTTTTGGCGATCCACTTGCTGGGCAACCTCCCCCTGCTCACTGGCAACCAAGAAGCCTTTAATGCCTATGCGCATTTCATGACCACCTTCCCGCTCATCAAGGCGGTGAGTTACCTGCTCTACGGAAGTATCGTGCTACACAGCGTAGACGGTTTAGTACTGGCCTACCAAAACAAAAAGGCTCGTCCAGAAGGCTATAAGGCCTACAATGGCGCAGCGAATGCGAACTGGTCTTCGCGCAATATGGCCCTTCTGGGTATTTTGACCCTTCTGTTCATTTTGGTGCACATGAAGAGTTTCTGGTTTGAAATGCATTTTGGCCCCTGGGAGGATCGCATGGATGTCAACGGAAACAAGGACCTCTACACCTTGACTGTGGGTGCATTTGAAAGCCTTTGGTACAGCTTGTTCTACGTGCTTTGCATGCTGGGCTTAGGCTTCCACCTGTGGCATGGTTTTGCGAGTGCCTTCCAGACCATGGGCTGGTCGCATCCCCGCTACACGCCTGTGATCAAAGCCCTTGGCTATGGATTTGCCGTTCTCGTGCCCGCCACCTTTGCAAGCATCCCCCTCTACATTCTCTTGAATTGATCTGAT
>DLWR01000087.1 GCA_003444795.1 Cryomorphaceae bacterium | reverse complement strand
GCTGTATTACCTCTGGGATTTTGGGGATGGAGACACCTCCCACCAAGCCATGCCAAGCCATACCTACACCAACGCCGGACTCTACGACGTCAAGCTCTGGATGTGGACGGATGAGGGCTGTATTGATACCATTTTTGTGTCCTATCCGGATGCGGTACTCGTCAATCCGCGCCCATCGAGCACCTTTACTGTTTCTCCTCCCGTGACCAGTATTTACACCCCGGTTGTGACGGTAGATGCTTCAGGATTTTTATTCAACGAGCAGTACTTCTTTGATATGGGCGACAGCACGCTCTACACCCAAACAGCGTTCTTTGCCCACCAGTACCAGGACACGGGTAGCTTTGAGGTCAAACGCATTGCCGTCAATCAATACGGGTGTTGGGATACCTTGGGCATATGGGTCCGAATCAACCCCGTCTTAAACATTTGGACTCCTTCTGCTTTCACCCCCAATGGAGATGGTCAAAATGACTCCTTTCGCCCCTTTGTGACTGGTTTTAACGAATACCGTCTGGTCATCACGAACCGTTGGGGCCAAGTGGTTTTTGAAAGTTCGGATGCCCATGAAGAATGGAACGGCCAAATCCTAAACACAGGTGCCGAAAGCCCACAAGATGTCTATGCCTGGCACTTGTTCATTGTGGACTTTGGGGATTCGCCCGTGGAATACACGGGGACCGTCCTGCTGTACCGGTAATTTTTACGATTTAGCGGGCATCGAGTGCGGGATAGGGGTCAAGCCCAACGCGCACCGAGCACTAAGCCTGCCAATCCACCGAGCAAAGACATGCCCACATAGCCGAGCGCCCAGCCGTAGTCCCCGGAACGCAACCATGTAAGTACTTCCTGAGAAAACGTGGAAAAGGTGGAGAATCCTCCGCAAAAACCAACTGCCCAAAACCACATTTGGCGTTCTTGCGGCTGCTTTGCCAGGACATAGCCTAGGAGCAAACAGGCTACAAAATTGGCTGCCATGGTTCCCAGGACGGACGCTACATGACTCGCCCATAGACCTCGGCTGATCTGCCCAAAGGCCCAGCGTGCTACAGAACCCAATCCGCCGCCCACAAAGACCCAAAGTGCTGCTTGTATCATACGCGGAAGGTAGGCGATTTGCGCCATGCCATCAGTAGGTGCGCCACTGATAGCCCCAAGAGAGCTCCTCCGAGGACATCCCCGGGATAGTGTACGCCGAGGTAGATGCGGCTGTACGAGACAGCCACCGCCCAAAGCGTCGCCACCAGGAGCATCCAGCGCGCCGGCTTTGCCGCGCGCACCACAGACCATGCCGCCCAAATCGTCGCTGCATGGGAGGACACAAAGCCATAGGAACCCCCACAGCGGGTGGCCGCGAGGGTAAAGCGTTCGGATAGATTCGGATCATGGCAAGGGCGCAAACGCTGAAAAACCTCTTTAAACGCATGTACCGATAGCCAATCGCTAAGGGCGATAGATGCTATTAGGAGGGCGACAAGCAGGACCGCTTCATGGACCGATAGGCGTTTGACGGCCCAAAAACTAAAGAGCCCCAACAAGAGATAGGTGCCGACATGGGAGGATACTGCGCGAAATAGGATGTTGACCCATTCGGGCCCCCAATGGGTCCAAGCCAAAAAACAGGCTTGATCCAGTTCAATTAGGGATTCAACGAAGCCCAAAGCGCGTCTTTAAGTTCTTGCAGATGCTCCCCGGAAACAGAACTGAAGAACATGTGAGGGACATCCTTGGGGAGCGTTGCGGCAATTTCTCGTTTCAGCTCATCGTCCAAGATATCCGCTTTGGAAATGGCCAAAAGGCGCTGCTTCCCGATCAGATCCGGATTGTACTTCTCCAGCTCACTGAGCAAGATGCCATACTCCTTGGCATGGTCATCCGAATCGGCGGGCACCAGAAAGAGCAGCATGGAATTGCGTTCGATGTGGCGCAAGAATCTGTGCCCCAAGCCCTTGCCCTCACTCGCTCCCTCAATAATTCCAGGGATGTCCGCGATGATGAAGGAATTGTATCCACGGTGTTGCACCACACCCAAATTGGGAACCAAGGTGGTGAAAGGATAGTCGGCAATCTCAGGCTTGGCCGCTGAAACGACGCTGAGCAACGTAGACTTGCCCGCATTGGGGAAACCTACCAAGCCGACGTCGGCAAGGACCTTCAATTCGAGGATGAACCATCCTTCCTGCCCGTCTTCGCCGGGTTGCGCATAGGTCGGCGCCTGGTTGGTGGGGCTTTTGAAGTGGGTGTTGCCCAATCCGCCACGACCGCCCGGAAGCAAAATGATTTGCTGTCCGTTTTCCGTGATTTCACACAGTACTTCGCCGGTCTCTGCGTCTTTTGCTAGGGTCCCCAAGGGCACTTGAAGGACAATGTCTTCGCCATCCGCTCCGTGGCGGTCGTTTCGGCTCCCGCCGCCGCTTATGGAGGCTTTGATATGCTTGCGGTACTTCAAGTGAAGCAGCGTCCACATTTGGTCGTTGCCCTCCAAAATGATGTGGCCGCCACGACCTCCATCGCCACCGTCTGGGCCTCCTTTGGGAATGCCGCGCGCTCGGTAGAAATGCGCACTTCCTGCTCCCCCTTTTCCAGAGGCACAGAAAATCTTGACGTAGTCGATGAAGTTGTTATCCGCCACGCTTAGAGGGCTTGAATTTTCTCCGACAAGGATGCGGTGATGCTTTCAATGCTGCCCACGCCGGATAGGGCCATGTACTTGCCTTGGGCTTCGTAGTAGCCTTGAACGGGGGCTGTTTCTCGGTGGTAGACGGCAATGCGCTGCCCGATTACCTCCGGGTTGGCATCATCCGGACGTCCCGACGTCTTTCCGCGCTCCAACAGGCGCGCCAAAAGCTCTTCTTCAGGAACTTCCAATCCAATCATGGCTGCGATGGACTGACCGGCCTCCGCGAGAATCTCGTCCAATGCCAAAGCTTGGGCCTCCGTGCGCGGGAATCCATCAAATAAGAAGCCCACCGCGTCCGGATATTTTCCCCATTCCGCTTTGAGCATATCAATGGTCACACTGTCTGGCACCAGCTGGCCTTGGTCCATATAGGACTTGGCGAGCGTTCCCAATTCGGTCTGGTTTTTAATGTTGTAGCGAAAAATATCGCCTGTGCTGAGGTGTACAAAGCCAAATTTATCCACCAAATACGCACTCTGGGTGCCTTTACCGGCCCCGGGAGGGCCAAATAGTACGATGTTTTTCATAGAAATAACCAAAGCGCAAAGGTACGACCCCCCTGCATTTTTTACCTTTGTCCCCTAAGCTCCCAAGGAGATATGGAACATACTTACGCTGTCATCATGGCAGGAGGCGTCGGAAGTCGCTTCTGGCCTACGAGTACCGCCCAGAAACCCAAGCAGTTTTTGGACATTTTAGGCACAGGTGAAAGTTTGCTGCAGCAAACCTACCGCCGCATGTCGCGCATCGTTCCCGCCGAAAACATCTACATCGTCACCCACGCGGATTATGCCGATCAATGCATGGCGCAATTGCCCAAGCTTCCAGCCGCCAACATCATGGCGGAGCCTGCTCGACGCAATACCGCCCCTTGCGTAGCCTATGCCGCTTTTAAACTGAAGAAACGGGACCCACTAGCCAATATTATCATTACGCCTGCGGACCATTTGGTGACCAAGGAGGACGAGTTTGAACGCATTATTCGACTGGGCTTAGCTGCCACTGCCTCCCACAATATTTTGCTCACTTTGGGCATTACCCCACACCGCCCCGAAACGGGCTATGGCTACATCCAGTTTAAACCGGAATTTTTTGAGGGTTCGGAGGAAATTCGTCCCGTCAAGACTTTCACGGAGAAACCCAACCGCGAATTGGCGGAGTCTTTTCTGGCCACTGGGGAATTCTTGTGGAATGCGGGTATTTTTATCTGGAATGCCAACGCCATTTTGAGCGCCTACGAGCGCCTCATGCCGGAACTTTATGAAGCCTTCAATGCAGGCTGGGACACCTTAAACACTCCGGAGGAAGCCGCTTTCATTGAAAAGACCTATCCGCTTTCTCCCAATGAGTCTATTGACTACGGCATTTTAGAGAAGGCTCCTCAAGTCTATGTGCTTCCGGCAGAATTTGGCTGGAGTGACTTGGGTTCGTGGGGAGCTGTACACGAACAGCGCAAAGAGGATGCACAGGGCAACACCGGTGCAACCTCCAATGTTTTGCTATTTGACGCCAAGGACAACATCATTTCCGTTCCCGCCCATGTCGTCGCCGTGTTGGACGGACTAGAGGGCTACATCGTGATCCAATCGGAAGATCGCTTGCTCGTTTGCCCCCGGGAAAAGGAACAGGACATCAAGCAATATGTCACAGAAGTCAAGCTCAAGTTGGGCGAAAAACACATCTAATGCTTAGCGGAATAGCTCCGTTAGAAAGCATAAAAAAACCGCGCTTTACAGGCGCGGTTTTTTTGTTCCAGGAGGGGGTATTAGGCCTCTTCGGTATGTCCGATCAATTTGTACACAAACTTGGGGGCTACGCGCTCCAAGCCGATTAAGGTCAACCAATAGCCTACAAACAAGCCCAAGAAGAGCAACATGCTAAATCCAGTCAAGATGATCAACAAGGCGATGAGGAAACCAACGAATTTCATGGTGTACGTTTTGAATTTAGGACAAAGATACATTCAACTTCGTTTGCCTTGCACCCTACCTTTGCAATTATGAGCACACGCATTGAAAGAGACACGATGGGCGAGGTCCACGTACCCGCTGAAGCCTACTGGGGAGCCCAAACGGAACGTTCCCGCAACAATTTTAAAATCGGTCCCGAGGGCAGCATGCCGAAGGAGATCATTCACGCCTTTGGCTACCTGAAAAAGGCAGCGGCGTTGACCAATGCGGATTTGGGTGTTTTAACCCATGAAAAAGCGCAGCTCATCGCCCAGGTTTGTGACGAAATCATCGCCGGTCAATGGGACCATCAGTTCCCGCTGGTCATCTGGCAAACAGGCTCGGGCACCCAAAGCAACATGAACTGCAACGAAGTCATCGCCTACCGCGGCCACGTGCTTCAAGGGGGTGCGCTCACGGATACCGAAAAGGTGCTTCACCCCAACGATGACGTGAACAAATCACAGTCGTCCAATGACACCTTCCCCACCGCCATGCACATTGCCGCATACCTGCAGGTTGTCAACGTCACGTTGCCCGGCATGCAGCATTTGCGCGCCACTCTGGCAGCTAAAAGTGAGGCCTTCAAAGACATCGTCAAAACGGGCAGAACACACTTCATGGACGCCACCCCATTGACTCTGGGTCAAGAATTCTCAGGCTATGTACAACAGTTGGACAATGGCATCCGCGCCATTGAAAACGCCCTCAGCATGGTGGCTGAGCTCGCACTCGGTGGAACGGCCGTTGGTACCGGCTTGAACACCCCTGCCGGCTACGCCAAAAAGGTCGCTGCCAAAATCGCCGAACTCACCGGCCAACCCTTTGTAAGTGCTCCCAATAAGTTTGAAGCATTAGCGGCCCATGACGCCATGGTGGAACTATCTGGCGCCCTGAAGCGAGTGGCTGTCTCCCTCATGAAGATTGGCAACGACATCCGCATGCTCAGCAGCGGTCCTCGCTCAGGCATAGGTGAAATCATTATTCCCGACAACGAACCCGGGTCTTCCATCATGCCTGGTAAGGTTAACCCTACCCAACCCGAGGCCCTCACCATGGTGGCGGCACAAGTCATGGGCAACGACGTAGCGGTGAGCATTGGCGGTGCGACAGGACACTTTGAACTCAATGTCTTCAAGCCATTGATTGCGGCCAACGTCCTCCAAAGCGCCCGTTTAATTGGCGATGCATGCGTTTCGTTTACCGATAAGTGTGCTGCCGGCATTGAGCCCAACAAGCCCGTAATCCAGCGCCATTTAGAGAATTCCTTGATGTTGGTCACAGCACTCAACCCACACATTGGCTACGACAAGGCCGCCAAGATTGCTAAAACGGCCCATGCCGAAGGAAGCACCTTGCGCGAAGCCGCCCTTAAGTTGGGCTACCTCACCGAAGCTGAGTTTGATGCTTGGGTGAAGCCCGAGGATATGTGCTGATGGCGCTTCGCACCGATGAAGGGTGAAAGGGTGAACCTGCGCTGCGCGACGTTTTCTACTCTGTACGTTTGCTTGTCAACGCCCAAACCCTTGTGCGCTTTAACCAGCATCCAAGCGCTCAAGCCAACTAGCCCTCTAGCCAACTAGCCCTCACCCATTCCGCAGCTTGGTCACCAAAATGATGGTGGCGAGAATAAGCGTGATGGCATTTGCAGCCGTCATAGGAACATCGCCGATGATGAGCCCATAGGCCAACCAGCAGGCAATACCGACGGTAAAAAGGATGTACATCCAAAGAGAAATGGAGGCGGTGTCCCGCGTTCGAATCACTTTAACCGCTTGAGGCACAAAGGAAACCGTGGTGAGAATGGCTGCCGCCCGACCGACCCATTCCATGGCTTAGCCGACTTTGACGAGTTCAACGTCAAAAATCAAGGTGGCATTTGGGGGGATGACGCCACCGGCACCCTGCGCGCCATAGCCCAAGTGAGAAGGAATGACCAAGCGAGCCTTGCCCCCTTCGTGTAAGAGCATGATGCCCTCGTCCCAACCGGGAATGACACGACCCACGCCAATGGGGATGGCAATGGGTTGTCCGCGCTGAACAGAGCTGTCAAAGATGGATCCGTCCGTAAGCATGCCTGTATAGTGAACGCTGACGTTTTGGCCGGCTTTGGGCTTGGGGCCCGCACCTGCTGCGTCCATGCGGTAGTAGAGACCTGAGGACGTCTTGGTCATGCCGTCTACAAGAGACTTCATGGCCTCTTCGGCTTTCTTCGCCGCTTCCTCCTGGGCTTTTTTCACAGAGACCATGCCGACATCAAAGGCCGCTTGGGCATCGAAGGCTTCCGCATCAGAACCGACCGCGATGATTTCCACTCGGTCCAATGAGTCGTGCTGCGCGATGGCATCCACCACCTCTTGGCCTTCCGTCACCTTGCCAAAAACGGTGTGCTTTCCATCCAACCAGGGAGTTTCCACGTGGGTGATAAAGAACTGAGAACCGTTGGTTCCTGGGCCTGCGTTGGCCATGGATAGAACGCCGGGACCATCGTGGGTGAGCTCCTTGACAATCTCATCGGGGAACTGATAGCCTGGACCACCTGTACCGCGGCCCTGTGGGCAGCCTCCTTGAATCATGAAGTCGGCAATCACCCGGTGAAAATTTAAGCCGTCGTAGTATGGTTGACCTGCCGCCTTTGCGCTGTTGGCCATAGTGCCTGTGGCAAGTGCCACAAAGTTGCCCACGGTCATAGGGGTTTGCTGATAATGAAGGGCTACGGTTATGCAGCCTTTGGAGGTATGGAATTTGGCGTAAAGTCCGTTTTGCATGATTGAAAAGCTAAAGGGCTAGAGGGCTAGAGAGCTAGAAAGCTTCTGGCGGTGATAAATGTCAAATAGAACGAGCGCCTGAGGCGCCCGTCCATGTTTAGGTTTTAGTTGGCGGGGGTGACGTCTTCCACCCAGATGTCGAAGACAAGCGTGCTATTGGGAGGGATGATGTTGCCCGCACCGCGATCGCCATA
>DLWR01000191.1:2238-5431 GCA_003444795.1 Cryomorphaceae bacterium | reverse complement strand
CCCCACGGCTGGTGTTGGTATCCGTATACCAAGGACCCTGATACGATTGGTCCTGGTTCCAAATGACTTGTTCCGTTCGAAAGGTTAAATGCTCAAAGGAGTAGGCCTGGTATTGCGAAATTTGCGCACGCAGGTCTTGTTGTCGTTCAGGGGCATCCCCGTTGTTCAATTTGGGCAATCCTCGGTCCGCAGAAACTATATAGCCTGACCCCCCGGTGCTCCAGCGGCCACCTGAATGGTTGCGCGATTGCGTAAAGAACAATTCGTGCCGACTGCCGTCTGCGCCCTCCCTTCGAAGACCCTCTTCTCCGTAGCGATAGTCGTTTTTCCAGGCATCAGTGCCACCACCCAAACGGAGGTTGGAGGAGGCGGAACCGGGCAATGTCCAGATGCCTCCTATGCCTGCTTGCTTTAAAGTACTGCCTTTTAATTCCAGCACATCGGATTTTTGACCTCGGATATCCAAAAGCTCACCCAAGGCTTGGCCGCTCTGGTATTGCGAAGCCAAGGTAGACGCCCATAGGCTCTGTTGTCCCCACTGAGGCATCAGGGAAAAATCCGCCACGCCGAGATCAGGCGTCAAGAAGGGCAGCCCCTCCCAGCTTCCTTGAACGTAGGCACTCGGATAGCCATCTCGGCTAAGGAGCAGTGAAGATCCTGGCGAGGTCATCCGGATATCTGCCCCGCCTGCCCAAAGGGAATTAAGTTGCATTTCTCCAATGGAACTAGGCTTTGTGGGCGCTTGGCTCCAAATAGGAACGGCTGAAAGTTGTACGGTGCTGTCGGGACTTTGAGCATACGCGCTCCAAGCCCCCAGGATAAGGCCCGCTAGGACCCAGTGTGGTCGTGTTCTCATATCGCTTCAACGCTCTTCCCGGCGCTGACGGGGGTATAGAATGGGGCAGGTCTTCTGACTCCCTGCTGCACATTCGCCTTCCCGGTTTCCCAGTGGCAGTCAGAATGTACTTTGCGTGCAGGTTACAGCTGCGGGTACAGCTCCGGGATTACACCGGATTCCCTTTCAAGCCCTTTCGGGCACCAACAAACGGGGCGAACTTACAAAAAAAAACGCCGGGCTGCGTTGTGGGCGGCCTCTAAGGCTAATGGATTGACCCCAGTGGAAATTCGCCAGGAAAGTGCAAAGGTGAGCAGGCTTTCGGAGGGAAGGTTGCCACACATTTGGTCCTGTGCCATGGGACAGCCCCCAAAACCTAATAGCGCCGAGTCAAATCGACGCACCCCGCTCGTCCAACCGGCCTGAACCAACCCCGAACGCAAGGTGTAGCCCGCCGGAACATGCAGATGAAGACCCAGCTGCGATTTGGGGCTTTTTGCTTGACAGGCTTGTACCAGTTGCTCGATGAGCTCAGGAGTTGCCATGGCCACCGTATCACTCAAAGAAATAGCCTCAGGTGCCACCGCATCTTCGATCGTTTTCACCCATTGAGCCACCTCCTCTACCTCATAGGGCTCACCGTAGGGGTTGCCGAAGGCCATGCTTACGTAGACCACCAAGGACTTTCCGAATGTGCGGAGGGTGCCCGCGTGCACTGTGAGTTCCTCTAGGGCTTGAGCTTGGGTTCTTCGCGTATTGCGCTGCTGAAACGTATCAGAGGCAGAAAATGGAAACCCAACCACATCGACCAATGGATGTTGCGCGGCTTGTTGCACCCCTTGAGGATTGGCCGCAATCACGAGAAAGCGGTTCTGCCCTTTATGTGGGGCTAAAGCTTCTAAAACGTTGGCGGTGTCTGCCATTTGAGGAATGGCCTTTGGGGAGACAAAGCTTCCGATATCAATGGTATCATACCCCACCTCCAACAGATGGCGCAGGTATTCCACCTTGTCCTCGGTCTTGAAAACCGTGGGGTAGCCTTGCATGGCATCGCGCGGGCATTCTACCCAAATTAGCCGATCTTCCATGCGGGTTCAAGTTCTTTAATCATGCCCGGACCTTGGTAAACAAAACCGGTGTAGACCTGCACCAAATCGGCACCAGCATTGCGTTTATCGATGACATCTTGAGCGGTAAAGACGCCCCCTACCCCTATGATGCTCAGGTTTTCTTGAACGGCCTCCTTGATCCAGCTAACCACTTCCGTGCTCTTGTGTGTCAATGGACGTCCTGAAAGCCCACCTGCACCTATCGCGGCAATGCGGTCGGCCGATGTTTTTTCAACAGAACGCCCAATGGTCGTATTGGTGGCAATAATGCCTTGAAAGCCTGCCTCAGCGGCGAGGCGTGCCATGTTTTGTACTTCTTCCTTGGTGAGATCAGGCGCCACCTTCACTGCCAAGGGCTTGGAGCCCAATCGCTGGTTTTCCTTTGCTACGGTCTCCAGCAAAAATTTAAGTGCCGCTTCGTGCTGAAGGTCTCTCAAGCCTGGCGTATTGGGCGATGAAATATTTACAGTGAAATAATCGACATGCTGGTGCAAGGCTTGCATGGCGAGAACGTAGTCTTCATGTGCCTGCTCATTGGGGGTTTCCTTGTTTTTGCCGATGTTTCCGCCCACAATCTTCCATCGTGAGGTGCGCATGGCAAGGCGCTGTGCCGCATTTTCTGCTCCTTTGTTGTTGAACCCCATGCGGTTGATGATCGCTTGATCCGCAGGCAAGCGGAATAGGCGCGGCTGGGGATTGCCGGGTTGTGGACGGGGCGTCAAGGTGCCAATTTCCACATGGCTGAAGCCCAACGTGAAAAATCCTTCCATGGCTTCCGCATTTTTGTCCAAACCTGCCGCCAGTCCAACAGGGTGCTCAAAGGTCAGTCCCATGGCCTGAACGGGCGATGGAGTAATCGATCCAACAAAGCTCTTTAGGATGCTGCGGCCAAGTGCATGGGATTGGAGCATGCCAATTTGAGCCATGGTCAGGTTGTGGGCGTGCTCGGCCGAAAGCCGAAACAACAATGGGCGAAGCAAGGAAGTGTACAGCATGGATAGACAAAAGTAGGGTTAGATTTGCAGCGTGAACCCCACGATTCAAAACCGCCAGGCAAGATTTGCCTACCACCTAGACGATGTTTTCACGGCTGGGCTGCAATTGTATGGCACAGAAGTGAAGTCTTTACGGGAAGGCAAAGCGAATTTGTCGGACAGCTATTGCTACTTAAATGACCGCGGGGAGCTTTATATCAAGAACCTGCACATCGCGGAGTTCCGATTGGGCACGTATTCCAATCACTTGCCGC
>DLWR01000191.1:0-1984 GCA_003444795.1 Cryomorphaceae bacterium | reverse complement strand
TTGGGCACATTTTCCAATCACTTGCCGCTGCGAGAACGAAAGCTGCTGCTAAAAAAGAACGAACTCGCCAAAATTCAAAAAGCACTGAAGGACGTTGGCACCACCATTGTGCCGCTCAAACTTTTCTTTAGCGCAAGAGGATGGGCCAAATTGGAAATCGCCACGGCTAAGGGCAAGAAATTGCACGACAAGCGTGCGGCCTTGAAGGAGCGCGACATCGATCGCGATACCAAACGGGAAATATAGGTCTAGCGCTGAGTGTCCACGTCTTTCAGCATAGGCACAAATCGAAAGTTTCCAAGAGTTTCATTGTGGGTCCCTCCCTCCTCATCGCGCCAAATAGCATGCATCAGCTGGTCGTCCGATACGTCACCCACTGGGACAATGAGGCGCCCCATGGGTTTTAGTTGGTCTATCAAGGCTTCGGGTAGTTCGGGCGCTGCAGCCGTCACCAATATGCCATCAAATGGCGCAAACGCCGGCAGACCCTTGTACCCGTCTCCAAACTTTTGCGTCACCCGATAGCCTAATTTGCTGAGTAAGGGGCGAGAAAAATCGAAGAGTTCTTTCTGTCGCTCAATGGTAAACACCTTGTAGCCCATTTCTGCCAACACGGCGGCTTGATATCCCGAACCCGTCCCAATCTCCAGCACCTTGCTTCCTGCGGGCAACTGCAGAGCTTCGGTTTGGAAGGCTACTGTGTAGGGCTGAGAGATGGTTTGCTGTGCACGAATGGGAAAAGCCGCATCTCGGTAGGCAAATTGTTCAAAAGAAGAATCCAAGAACAAATGGCGCGGAACGCGCGACAAGGCGGCCAAAACGTTTTCGTCCTGTATACCCCGCTCGCGCAACTGTTCCACCAATTGCATACGTTGGCCTTGATGTTTGGGACTATCGTTTCGCATAGAAGGCCGCAAATTACAATGCCCTAGCTGCTCTACCTTTGCGCCATGCGGGAAAGTTTTGCACGATGGGCCTTTAGGGCCGTGGTCATCCTTTGGGGATTCTCGGGTTGCGATACGCGAAGCATTGACGAACCCGCCTATCTCCATGTCGAGGCATTAGCCATGCAGCCTGATGCTAATTCGACCTATGGAAACACGAGCTCCAAGATTACTACGGTATGGATTGAAGTAGATGGCGTGAACCTAGGGGCACACCATTTACCTGTAACGCTCCCTGTACTTATCGATCAAGAAGGTCCGGCGGAGGTTCTTCTCTATCCGGGTATCAACATCAATGGAATAAGCAGTTTTCGGGGCATATACCCTTTTTACACGGAATACAAGGCAACCGTAAACCTACAACGCGGCAAGACGGCCCAAGCTCCGCTGGGAGGCAATTCCCGGGTGTTTTCCTATGATTGGACTGGATTTGGACGAAATCTAGTGGTCGCTCCACTTGAAAACTTTGAAGCGGTAGGTCAACGCCTTATCGCCACCATTCAAAGCGATACTTCATGGATTTTAACTTCTGACCCCACTTTGCGTTTTCCTGCTCCTGCGGGTGAAAGCAATACATACAGTGGAATGGCCATACTAGACACGGGAATTTCTCGTTTTGAAGTACATAGTATGGATCGCTACGTTCTCCCCAAACAAGGCGCAAACGTGTATGTCGAGTTGGATTACCAATGTTCGGTCCCTTTAAGTGTGGGCGTGATAGCCTACCGCCCAGGTCAAATTATTCAAATGCCCACCGCCACCTTAAATCCGAGTTCCGCCTGGAACCACGCCTACATCAACTTGGTCACGGAAGTTTCCGGAGTCCCAGATGCCAACGACTTTCGGATCTTCCTGGGCTCCATCAAAGCGGCAAATGGAAAATTGGACACGGTTTTGGTCGATAACGTACGCCTCGTATACCGCCCATGAGCCCACGAAGTCCATATCTTCAACGAATGGCGCACTACTGGCGTCTTCGCTACATAGCATGGGATTTCAGCGGAGCCCTACTGTCATACACCTTCCTGTACACACTGCAC
>DLWR01000062.1:2017-4827 GCA_003444795.1 Cryomorphaceae bacterium | reverse complement strand
GATTTCGTAGCCACGGCCCACCAGTGCTCCAGCGAGTGCTTGGGCATTCTTTTGCACTTGCACGATGTAGTTGAAGTAGTCGTCCGTCAGCGCTTCTCCATAGGCCACGGCCTTGCCTGCGATAACGTGCTCCAAAGGTCCCCCTTGAATGCCGGGGAAAACGGCCATATCCAAGAGGTTGGACATCATCCGAATTTCTCCTTTGGGTGTAGTCAATCCCCATGGGTTCTCAAAGTCCTGCCCCATCATGATCATACCTCCCCGTGGACCGCGCAAGGTTTTGTGCGTGGTGGTCGTTACAAAATGGCAGTGCGGCATGGGATCATTGAGCAAACCTTTCGCAATTAAGCCGGAAGGATGCGAAATATCGGCCAACAACAAGGCGCCGACCTCGTCAGCGATCTCGCGGAAAGCGGCATAGTCCAGGTCACGGGAATAGGCGGAAGCGCCACAGATTAGCATCTTGGGCTTTTCGCGATGGGCAATCTCACGGATGTTCTCATAGTTGAGCAAACCGGTTTCCTTCTCTACGCCGTAAAACACTGCGCGGTAGGTCTTGCCGGAGAAGCTCACTGGGCTGCCGTGGGTCAAGTGGCCCCCATGGCTCAAGTCAAAGCCCATGATGGTGTCTCCCGGTTGCAAGCAAGCCAAGTAGACGGCTGCGTTTGCTTGGCTTCCGCTGTGGGGTTGCACGTTGGCGTATTCGGCATCAAAAAGCTCACATGCCCGATTGCGCGCTAAGTCCTCCACTTGATCGACCACTTCACACCCTCCATAATACCGCTTACCGGGGTAACCCTCCGCGTATTTATTCGTTAAAACAGAACCTACTGCTTGCATGACTGCCGGGCTGGTGAAGTTCTCAGATGCGATGAGTTCGATGCCGTTGATTTGGCGTTGTTTCTCAGCCTCAATGAGTTGGAAAATGGCGCTATCGTGTTCCATGGTATGTGTGCTAACTTGTGCCTCAAAAGTACGCCATATGCCTAGCTGGACTGACCCAAAAACACCAAGTTTTCTACCGGTTTCTGAACATTCGGACTTCCCCTTGCAGAACATTCCATTTGGGGTCATCGGTCGGCCGGATGAGATTTTTGTCTGCGCTTCCCGGATTGGCGATACAGCAATTGACCTGAATGCCATGGAGCAGTTGGGCTATTTTGACGATTTGGAGCTTCCCACAGGGCTCTTTAGCCAGGAGGCCTTGAACGAATTCATTTCTTTGGGGCGCCCAGCGTGGCGTGCCGTCAGGAGACGAATTGCTGAACTCTACACGGTTGGTTCTGCTCTGGAGAAGAAGGCATCCGAACGCGCTGAAATTGAATGGCCTATGGCTCAGGTGGAAGTGGTTCTCCCCGTTTTTGTTGGGGATTACACGGATTTTTACGCCTCTCGCGAGCATGCCACAAACGTTGGCAGCATGTTCCGCGACCCAGCCAATGCCCTTTTGCCCAACTGGCTGCACCTTCCAGTAGGCTACCACGGTCGCAGTTCGACCATCGTGGAAAGCGGAGTGAATGTCCGTCGCCCCAACGGGCAACGCAAGGGCCCCAACGATCCAGCACCCGTCTATGGTCCCTCCATCAAAGTGGATTTTGAGTTGGAGATGGCCTTCATTACAGGCGATGGACCTGTCGGCGAAACCCCCATCCCCGTGGACCGCGCGGAAGAACACATTTTTGGCCTGGTGCTTCTGAACGACTGGAGCGCGCGTGACGTGCAACAATGGGAATACGTGCCCCTTGGCCCCTTCTTGGCGAAGAACTTTGCGACCAGTATATCGCCGTGGATTGTAACGCTCGACGCTTTGGAACCTTTCCGAACGGCCCGGCCAGCACAAGAAGACCCTCTGCCCCTGCCCTATTTGCAGCAAGAACCTACGCGTGCCAATGTCGACTTGCAGTTAGAAGTTGCTATCGCTCCGGATGGCCACTCTGAAACAGTCGTTTGCCAAAGTAATTTCAAGCACATGTACTGGTCTATGGCTCAGCAACTGGCCCACCATACCATCAACGGCTGTTTGATTAATGCGGGCGATTGCATGGGCAGTGGTACGATTAGCGGACCCGACAAGGGCAGTTTTGGCTCCATGCTGGAGATCACCTGGAACGGAAAAGAACCCGTCACCCTTGCCGATGGCAGTACGAGGAGCTTTATTGAAGATGGCGACACGGTGACCATGCGCGGCTTCTGTAAAAAAGACGATTTACGCATTGGCTTTGGCGAGGTTTCTGCTACCTTACTTCCTGCATTGTCATGGAACCCAGCGTCGATTTCGAAAAAATAGTCCGGAACAAATACCGGATGCTTGTCCGCGCCGTGGAATCACGCGGTGGGGATAAGGATGATGTGGCCCTGATTCGAAAAGCCTACAAGGTGGCGGCCGATGCCCACAAGGATGTCCGGCGCAAATCGGGCGAACCGTACATCACGCACCCTTTGGATGTGGCCTTGATTGTCACTAAGGAAATTGGCTTAGGCCCTCAGTCCATTGCAGCAGCTTTGCTGCATGATGTGGTGGAGGATTCGGAGTACTCCAAAAAGGATTTGGAGCATATGTTTGGTGCCTCCATTGCTTATATGGTGGAGGGTTTGACGAAGATTCAAGGCATTTTTGATCACCAATCCAGCTCCATGCAAGTGGAGAACTTCCGCAAACTCTTGCTGTCCATTAGCGATGATGTTCGGGTAATTCTGATCAAGATGGCCGACCGATTGCACAACATGCGAACCCTGGACGGCATGCCCTATCACAAGCAGCTTAAAATTGCGAGTGAGACGCTCTACATTTTTGCTCCCCTGGCGCACCG
>DLWR01000062.1:0-1670 GCA_003444795.1 Cryomorphaceae bacterium | reverse complement strand
CCCGAAACGTACGAAGAGCTCGATCGCAAGTTGAGTGAAGCAGAGGAAGACGATGCCATTTATTTGGAGCGCTTCAGCCAAAGCATTGAATCCTTGCTCGAATCGGAAGGACTGCAGAATGAGGTCAAACGCCGAAACAAAGGCATTTTCTCCATTCGGCGGAAAATGATCAACCAAGGGGTCACCTTTGAGGAGGTCTATGACAAGTACGCCATCCGCATCATCCTAGACACCAACTCTAAACGTGAAAAAGCAGATATCTGGAGAGCCTACTCCATCATTACGGGAGTTTTCAGGCCAAATCCACGGAGATTGCGCGATTGGGTGACCGTCCCAAAAGCCAATGGGTACGAGTCCTTGCACATCACGGTCATGGGTCCTGAGGGGCACTGGATTGAGGTACAAATCCGGTCTCAGCGCATGGACGAAGAGGCTGAAAAAGGCTATGCCGCCCACTGGCGCTATAAGGAGGATAATTCTGGAAATGCCGCATTGGACGAATGGGTAAACAGAATTCGAGATGCTATTGAAAATCAAGGGGATAGCGCTGTTGAATTTGTTGATCAATTTAAGTTACAGCTCTTTAACGAAGAGGTCTTCGCGTTCACTCCTCAAGGCAAAATGCTCACCCTACCCAAGCATTCTACGGCCTTGGACTTTGCCTTTGACATTCACACGGACATTGGCATGTCTACGTTGGGCGCCAAGGTCAACGGTAAGCTGGTTCCCTTGAACTATGAAATTCAAAGCGGAGACCAAGTTCAAATCCTCACCTCCGATGCCCAACGTCCACAAATGGCATGGGAAGATTGGGTGGTAACGCCAAAGGCAAAATCCAAGATCAAACAATACCTCCGCGATCACCAGCGGGATGCCCAAGACCGTGGTAAACGCATGCTGCAGCGCGCACTGTTGAAAGCAAAATCTGAATTGAACCAGAGCACCACGCAAAAAATGCTGAACTATTTCAGCCTGCGGAATCCCAAAGAACTATACGAACGCTTTGGTACGGGCCAATTTGGATCCGAACACCTCCGAGAATTTATTCAAGAGGAGTCGGGTGGATTTTACCAGTACTTGCGCCGCAGATTTCGTCCAAAGGGCACGACCCTCAAGGAAGTGTCAGACACATCCCGTCGCATTGTTTTTGGGCCTGATCAGGTTATTCTTGAACACAATTTGGCCAAATGCTGCCACCCTATCCAAGGGGATTCCATTTTTGGTTTTGTCGAAAACGATGGCATCAATGTGCACCGAACGGACTGCCGTCATGCGGTCCATTTGCAAGGCCGGTTTGCTGAAAAAGTCATTATTGCCCGCTGGGCTAGTGGTGAAGTAGGACAAGGATTCAATGCCACCTTACGCTTCTCCGGTATGGACACCTCGGGACTCATATTGAAAGTCACGTCTTTGATTTCCAGAGAACTAAACATTGACATTCGATCCCTTCACATTGACAGTTCAGAAGGGGTCTTTCAAGGGACCATCGCCGTACATGTCACCGACCGCAGCCAGTTGAGCAACCTCGCCAACCACCTCAAGGCCATTAAAGGTATCGACCGCGTGGAGCGGGAGTTTACGAAGGCGTAGGCGCTAAAGAGCTCAAGAGTTCAAGAGTTCAAGAGTGAAAGGGTTTAAATGGGATGGAAATTCTGGGTGGCTCAGCGGAG
>DLWR01000102.1 GCA_003444795.1 Cryomorphaceae bacterium | reverse complement strand
TAGTACCCCTGGTCAATTGGTTATTTCTGGGGCGACCGCTGCCGTGGAAGCCGCTTGTGAGGCATGCAAAGAAGCGGGTGCAAAGCGCGCGCTCCTCTTGCCTGTGGGAGGTGCCTTTCACAGCCCGCTGATGGCCCCCGCCGGTGAGCAACTTGCCGCCGCCTTAGATGCCGTCACCTTCCAGACCCCACGCTGCGCGGTCTATCAAAACGTGGTAGCCGCTCCTGTGACGAATCCTGAAGAAATTCGGGCCAACCTGAAAGCGCAGTTGACAGGCTCGGTGAAATGGACCCAAACAGTGCAAGCCATGGTCGCCGCTGGCGCTACCCATTTCTATGAGGTTGGACCTGGACGCGCACTTCAAGGCATGGTCAAGAAAATCGCTCCCGAAGCGGAAGCCGTTTCCGCATGAGCCTGACCTTTGGTTGGCAGAGTCCATCAAACATTGCACTGGTCAAGTACTGGGGCAAGCGCGATCCCCAGCTTCCTTCGAACCCTTCTATCAGCTTTACGCTGGACGCTTGCCACACCCAAACGCGTGCCACTTTTGAGCCCGGGCAGGGCATTGAAGTGACTTTAAATGGTATGGGTACGCCCTCCTTTGTGCCGAAGATTGAGCAGTTCCTTGGCCGCATCCAGCACCGCCATCCCTGGTTAGCCGACTACCACTTGAGCGTCGACACGTTTAACAGCTTTCCACACTCAAGTGGGATTGCCTCTTCCGCTTCGGGATTGAGTGCTTTGGCGTTGTGTGTGGTGGATGCTGCACAGGCGTTTGGACATTCCCTCCTGGAATCCGATTCACGTCGAGAAGCCTCTATTCTTGCACGTCTAGGCTCAGGAAGTGCCAGTCGTTCGCTATATGGCGGATTGGTGGTTTGGGGGCAGACCCCAACCGTGCCGGGCAGTCACGACGAATATGCCATCTCCTACCCGCATGACGTGCATCCGGTTTTCCAGGATTTTCGGGATATAGTCGTCCTCGTCGACGTCGGTCAAAAAGCGGTCAGTAGTACGGCTGGTCATGCACTCATGGAGGGGCATCCCTTTGCGGCGCAACGCTTCGAACAGGCTCATGCCCACATGCGTGCACTGGAGTCTATTCTAGCCACTGGGGATTTGCCCGCTTTCCTTGAATTGGTCGAAAACGAAGCCCTCACCCTGCACGGGCTCATGATGAGTTCCAATCCAAGCTACATCTTGATGCGGCCGAATACATTGGCCATTTTGGAAGCCATTCGGCGGTTCCGCACAGAAACAGGCACCCCCATAGGCTTCACATTAGATGCAGGCGCAAACGTACATGTCCTTTTTCCCGCTTCGGCCGAACAAAGCGCCATGCCTTTTGTTAGGGAAGTATTGGCACCTTTAGCTAAAAACAGTCAATTTTTGACGGACCGAGTTGGCTCAGGACCAGTACCTTTGTAACACCAAACAACCACATGCGCCCCTCCTACTTCGCCAAAATTTTACTCTTCGGAGAATACGGCATCATCAAAGATGCCATGGGCTTGTCCATCCCGTATCGGAACTATTCGGGAGCACTGTATTTGCCTGAAGAGGAATTGACAGAGGCACAGCGCCTCTCAAATCAAGCATTGCAACCCTATGCCGAGTACCTTCACACGCTTTCGTTGACAGGAGAACTCAGAGCGGATTTGAATGTGACGCTGCTCAACCGCGACATAGCCCAGGGGCTCTATTTTGAATCGAGCATTCCTCAGGGATACGGCGTGGGATCCTCTGGGGCCCTTGTGGCAGCGTTGTATGCGCAATATGCCAAGAACCCTCTGGACTTGAATGCTCCCTTGGAACCAAAAGCCATTGCGGACTTAAAAGAGGCCTTGGGCCAAATGGAGTCGTATTTCCACGGGAAAAGTTCGGGGATTGACCCTACTATTTGCTACCTGCAACTCCCCTTGTTGATTAAGTCCAAAGACGACTTGGGCACCGTCGACTTGCCGGCAGTGGTTTCAGAAGGAAAGAGCGCCATTTTCCTGTTGAATTCCGGCAATCCAGGCGAAACACAACCCATGGTCAACATTTTCATGGAAAAACTCAAAGAAGAGGGTTTTCGGAAAATGATGAGCAACCAGTTTAATAAGTACAACGACGCCTGTGTCCAAGCCTTTCTCAAAAGCGACTGGGATCCCTTGTTTACCAACTTAAAAGGACTGAGCCGCGTCGCGCTGGAGCATTTTAGCCCCATGATTCCCAGTGCGTTTCACAGCCTGTGGCAGAAGGGAATTGATAGCAATGCTTACTACCTGAAGCTTTGTGGCTCTGGCGGCGGCGGCTATATTCTGGGTTTCACCAAAGATCTAGACGAGGCGCGCTCAGCACTCGCCCCGCATAAACTGGACGTCGTCCTCAGATTCTAAACGGTGCGCAGGAGGCAGCGGCTACTCCAAAGGGTTCTCGCCTTTCTCTCCTTGGTCCGCTGGACCCACCTGACTTTTCTGGCCTATGCCCAAATCGTCGCCTATTACGTGCTTTTCCAACCGAATCCCGGCTGGATGCCCGATCGCATTTTTTTGGGCGTTTTGCTGGCTACGGCGTGCTTTGTAGGGGGCGGCACCTTGATTAACAGTTTTTACGACCTCGACCGCGACTTAGTTCAGCGGCCCTGGCGGACGCTCTTTGAACGTCCTGTGGCCAAGAAATACGGCCTCCAACTAGCCCTTTGGTTTTACGCCATAGGCGCCCTCACGGTCGTCGTTTTGCTGCCCAAATTGGTCGAACTGAGCTTTATTTTATACGGCATTCTGATTTGGGCCTATTCCCACAAACAGTGGGGACAGCACCGATTGGGACCGCTGATGGCTACACTTTTGGCCTACACGCCGCTCTTGCTGCTCGCTTTTGCATATGCCCCTGAGTCGGCGGATGGCTTCTGGCGCTCTTTGCCCTTAGCCTTGACCATGATGGTCGTGGAATGGCGCCGTCAATGGGAGCGAAAGCAACTGTGGACGCTTCCGGAAGCGCAGCGCGCCAAGCCCATTCGGCGTCAATGGATGTACAAAGCCCTTTTGGTTGCCGGCATTGCCGCCATTCCCTTTTTGTACGCGTAAGAAGAGGAAAAGTAGGCGCTAGCGAATGAGTGTGAAGGTGCCGTGCTCTTCTGCTATGTTGCCAAACGGCAAGTAAATCAGCAGCTTGTAAGAGTACACCCCTTCCGGGACAGGCTGTCCGCCATAGGTTCCGTCCCAGGACTCGGCGAGATCATTCGTGGAGAATACTTTGAGACCCCATCGGTTAAAAATGTCCCATTGCAGCCCTTCGATGCCCAGGGCCTCTACTTTGATTCGGTCGTTGACGACATCCCCATTGGGCGTGAACGCGGTCGGGATGTACACGTAGTAATCCATACGAAGCTCAATGTCCACCGTGACAGAATCCGAACAGCCCAAACTATCCGCCACCGCCAAAGACACGCGGTAGGTGCCCGGCTTGCTGTAGGAATGCTGCGGATTCACCTCTGAAGAGACATCGCCATCGCCAAAGTACCAGGCTACATAGTTGGTATCGCTTGACTGGTTTGTGAATTGGACGTTGAGCGGATTGCTCGGGTTAGGGTAGTACGTAAATGCTGCGCCCGGCAGGGGAGCTACACCTACCCAAACGCTATCCCAGGTCGTGAATCCACATTGGTCCACCACTTTGTAAGGGTACCATCGGCTGGCACTTGGGGTAACCGTCCACAGCGTATCCACAGGCCCGGACAACCATGTGAAGGTCAATGGCTCTGTTCCATAGCGCGCTCGGGCTTGTATCTCGACCGATTCCCCTGGACAGATCCATGTGGTATCGGAATAGGTCTCCACGGAATCATAGGGCATCACGTAAATCGTAATGCTATCCTTCGCTGCCGTTGACATACATTCATCGATGCCATAGAAATAATAGGTCGTGGTTGCCAATGGGGTCACCGTTAACTGAACACCACCCGTGGTATCCGTTTCCCACCAGCCCGTGGTAGACCCTTCCCCCGAGGTAAAGGTCCCCAGCAGGGTGGCTTGCTGGCCTGGACAGGAAAGAGTATCATTTCCTGATCCCACGGTCGCGTCGACCGTTACGGATACTTTGTCCCGAATGACAAACGTTTTATACTGAGCAGGATAGACTGCACAATTGGTCGTCACGGGCTGCATGACGATGTTGATAGTTTCATTGGTTTCCGCCACACCATCATCGTAGGCCCAAATTTGGACCGAATCACGCGTTTGGCCGGGCATCAACGTAATGGATGCAGGAAGAGGCGCATAGTCCGTTCCTGATGTAGCCGTACCGCTGTATACAAAATTGACCTGCATGGTGTCAAATACGGCTCCTTGACGGTCCAAGTACAACCAAGAAGGCAGGCAACCTTCAATCATGGTGCTGTCGTTGAAACTATTCCCTTGGTTCCATGCCTGACTGAGGCTAATTGTTGGCAATTCGAAGCTTCGTGCACCAATGAATACGGCCGAGTTCAAGGCTCCATCACTCACGTCACAAATGAACATCTTAATCGTGTACAAGCTACCGCAGGACACGGAAGCTCTCGCCGTAAACACATCAGTGTAGCCTTCCATGTTGATGATGGAGGTGCCACCTGTATTCGCATTGTAAAACACCGAGTTAGTTACATAGTTGGGGTTAGCACTTGAGCAATTGCTGGCCGGCCAACTGCCCGATGGGAAGCCTTGGTTGATAGTATTAACTGCCACGGGGGTTGTCGTGCCTGGGATGACCGCAAGGTTGACCGTATCAATATTGGGGGTGCCATTTGCATTCCACAAAGGAGCGCCGTTGATGCCTTGGCCAATGAGGAAGAAGCCGAAAACATCATTAAAGGAGGAGCAGGTATACGACGTGTATTCTTTCGACGCGAAGATGTAGTCAAACTTGACCGAATCCCCCGGCGCAACAAAGCTGAACTGGATGCTGGCACGATCGTATTGGCTAGAGCTGGTGCTGCCAATGGCGTTTAGCACCGTCGTCAAATTGGCCGAGGGCGTCTGCGTGGGATAACTGGTATAGCTACCCGACTGTCCTGGGACGACGTCATTGGAGTTGGTCGTCACCATGACAATACCACTGTCGAGGCCAAAGTTGGGGTTGTTGATGTTAAACCGACCGATTTGCACGGAGGAAGGCTGTGCAATGGGCGTACCCAGGGGGCCAATCGGACTAAAAACTGTCATATTAGGCCCTACCATCACGTTCTGAACCAGCCACATAGGTTGATTCATGGGAGAAGTAGAGTTGACGGTAATATTTTGCGCCATGAGCCCTTGAGCACCGGTGAATACCAGAGCGAGCAGGCATAGAATCGGAGCAAAAAGTGTGCGTGTGCGCATAGGAATATGAAAGGTAGCACTTTCCTCGGCTTGCTTCCTATCTTGGAAGCATGGAAAACTACATTGCTGAAAATCGCCAACGCTTTCTGGATGAACTCTTTGCTCTTCTTCGTCTCCCCAGTGTGAGCGCAGATCCAGCCTATAAAAACGATGTTTTAGCCACCGCAGAGGTCACCGCGGACTTCTTGCGTAAAGCGGGTGCACAAGCCGTTGAGGTTTGTGAGACCCCAGGGTATCCTGTGGTCTATGGCGAATACGTGGTGAGTCCCGAACGCCCAACGGTCTTGGTCTATGGCCACTATGATGTACAGCCCGCTGATCCCATTGAATTGTGGTCAAGCCCTCCCTTTGAGCCGGAAATTCGACCAACAGATGTTCACCCCAATGGAGCCATTTTCGCGCGTGGTGCATGCGATGACAAAGGGCAGTTTTTCATGCATGTCAAGGCCTTTGAAGCTATGGTCGCAACTGGCAATGTCCCCTGCAATGTGAAGTTCATGATTGAGGGAGAGGAAGAGGTAGGTTCGGCCAACCTTGCCTGGTTCGTAAAGCGGAATCATGAGCGCCTCGCCTGCGATGTGATATTAATCTCTGATACGGGTATGGTGGCCCCCGGGGTGCCTTCACTGACCACGGGATTGCGTGGCTTGAGCTATGTGGAGGTAGCAGTGACAGGCCCCAACCGCGACCTCCACTCAGGACTCTACGGAGGGGCCGTGGCCAACCCCATCAATGCCTTAACTGAAATGATTGCTCGCCTGCACGACGATCAAAAACGCATTACCATTCCAGGCTTCTACGACAAAGTGGAAAGCCTCAGTGAAGCCGAACGCGCTGAACTCGCCCAAGCACCATTCTCTCTGGAGGCGTATAAAAAGGCCTTAGACTTGGTCGATGTCGCCGGAGAAGCTGGATACAGCACCATGGAACGGAACAGCATTCGACCCACCCTAGATGTGAACGGCATTTGGGGCGGCTACACGGGAGCAGGAGCCAAAACCGTCATTGCTTCCAAGGCATTTGCTAAGATTTCCATGCGCTTGGTCCCTCACCAAGACCCCGATGAAATCACGCAACTCTTCAGCGACTATTTTACGTCCATTGCACCAGCGGGCATAACGGTAGAAGTCACCCCTCACCACGGGGGACAACCCTATGTCTGTCCCACCGACCATCCCGGCTACCAGGCGGCAGTGTATGCGCTGAGTGATTCGTATGGACAAAAAGCCGTTCCTGTTCGCAGTGGTGGCTCCATCCCCATTGTGGCGCTCTTTGAACAAGAATTAGGGGTTAAGAGCATTCTGATGGGATTTGGACTGGACAGTGATGCCATTCACTCCCCCAACGAACACTACGGCGTTTCGAATTACTTCAAGGGGATTGAAACGATTCCGTTGTTCTACCGGTATTTCGCGAAGGCTTGAGGGCAAAAAACGAAAGTCCTTGCGCGCAGCGAAGGTCCACTACAGAGCTTAAACGTAAAAGAGAATAAGCGTTTAAGATTTTTCACGCGCAGCGCGAACCTACATGCGCCAACTAGCCAAAATACACCTTATGCACTCGGTAGGCCAATGCCGTGATATCCCGCAGCTCGAGCAAAAGTTTGGTCTGAAGATGGGTTTGGCGCGTGGTCAGATCGCCTTGCCGGTAGCGCTGCACATCAAGTTCTAGAGCGCGGTTGATATCCAGGACAATTTGACGCTTGGCATTCAATAAGTCTCCATGCGGGACCGACTTTCCAGATTCAAGTGCTGCAACTATTCGGTTCATGTAAGGACTAAAAAGATTCAAAAGATCCCCGTAGGCCAAGAGAAATCCTCCATGGGGCTCCTTGTGGAAATTCGCCAGGTGGTTATACTGCTCCTCCACCATGATGCGCGCGGATTGACTCAGATCGCAGATGTAGTCATAGGCCATAAGATGCACAGTAGCCTGTCCGCCTTTTTCCAATTTCAGTTCCTTGAGAACACGCGTCATTTTCAGTTCTAGACTGCGCTGACGCTTCACCACGGCTTCAATCTCTTTGTTAAGACGAATGCTGCTTCGCTTTTGTTTTGCAACAAGGGCTTCACCGGCCATGGCAACGATATTGGCTGAACGGCGGATATCAGCAGCCATCAAATTTCGGCTCAATCCAACGGGATCACTTGTTCGGACCAAATTGTCCACCTCGTCATCCACCAAGTTTTCAGATTCCATCTTCTTGGCAAAGCCCATATTGGAACGAACAATCATTCCAATGGCAAACACCGTTAAGATAAGGGCTGCAATGAATTCTCCATAGAAGAGGAAGGCCGCAAACAAAGCTGAGGCGACAAAAGCCACCGCAGCTGTTAGTAACCATCCACCAATGACGTTTAAAACACCCGCCACGCGGTACACTGCACTTTCACGGCCCCACGCTCG
>DLWR01000037.1:2437-3865 GCA_003444795.1 Cryomorphaceae bacterium | reverse complement strand
AATGTCTTCGGTCATGTAGGAACGCTTTTGGAGGGCGATTTTCCAACGGCTATTGAAGACTTCTCCGATGGCGTCCGAATGCAACAACTCGTAGTTTCGCCCCACAACCGCATAGTTCACAAAGACGAAGAGCTTATTGATCTGGTAGGGGGCATTAGGCACATCTAGGGTGTTGTACTGCCAAATCTCATAGGGATAACCGTCTGTTTCAAAGGGGCGCTTTTCCGTCAACGTGGGAGGTCCATATTGCAAGAAAATCCGCCCTCGGTCGGTGGCATACCCCGGCACGGCTCGGCTGCTGTACTGACTGTCAACGATGCGCAACAGGTTCTTGTATTCGACAAATCGCGTGAGGGCATCAACCGGGTAGCGACTTTCCCAGAATCGCTGGGCAAAGCGCCACAACAGGGTGTCACTGATGCCCGGGGCCATGCGCTCAATCTGCTGTCTTTCCGCAATGCTCGCAATGGGATAAAAGCCATTAATCCAGTGGCGTAGTGAATCCCCGGTGCCCAATTGTCCCATCCAGCGCGGGTCGATGGGGCTTTCTTCATTCCAACGGGCCAATTCCGTTGGGTTAACTCGGTAGAATCTCAGGCGTTGCTGGGGATAGCGCTCTTTGTCCATGTCTTGAACGTTGAGGGTGCAGCGCAACTCATAGTTTCCTGTGGGCAAATCCGTTACCAGAATACCCCCTTGTATGGGTTGGACGCGGTTAGTGGCAGGCAAACGCATAACGCCTCCATAGCCCTCCATCGAGCGATCGGTATCCAAGGAGTACACCTCATAGGTAAAAAATGCTTTTTGTCCTTTGGGAAGGCGGTAAGCTTCCGTGTAGAAATAGACCTTATCGCTGTCGTTTGCATAGACGGCTTGGCCAAATTGTGCACGGGGCCCCAAGTTCCCTTTCAGCACTTCTTTCCACTGCAGGGCGGCCAATGCGACCCCTTGCTTGTCTTCTAGGTAAAAGCTGCCGTTTAAGGTATCCGTTAAGGTTTCCCCCAGACCGTAAAAGACGGTGAGCTGCAGAAATCCCGTATCTGCGGCCAAAAAGGCATTCTGCACGATGGGATAGAGGATATCCGCTTTTACATCCTGCTCTGGGCAGGTCAAGGCCATTTTATCGGCCGAAAGCACTTCATTCCCCCGTCTAACCAGGGCGATCAAGGTGATTTTTGGCGCCGAGGAGTCCGCCCATGCTGCATAGAGTGAACTGGGCTCTACACTGTAGGTAATTTCCAGATAATGACCATTTTCGGGAGACCAATATGGGTGGACGTCCGCCCCAATTCGGAGTCCCTGTCCCCAGAGGTTTTGGGCTAAGAGAAAAATTCCCAGAACAAGCATCCTTTGCATAATAGCGAAGTTACGTACTTTTGCCGCGGAAGAATGGCAGAGTGGTCGATCGCGGCGGTCTTGAAAACCGTT
>DLWR01000037.1:0-2105 GCA_003444795.1 Cryomorphaceae bacterium | reverse complement strand
CCCCGTCTGGGGCGCTTTTTTTATGGCCCAACGCGACCGACCGAAGGCCTTCAAGAGCGGTGGGGCTTCTTTAGCTCTTTCGTGAAAGGGTATCATGGTGAAATGCCTCTCCGAAAATTGGTCCATGGCCGTACCCTCAACCCACAAACGTTAGAACCCATGAAAACCCTTATATCCCTACTATTCGTAAGCCTTTTTACCGTAGCACATGCTCAAATGGTCTACACGAAAGATGGCGTACCCCTGGGGGATGGGCCCATGTTGGTTAAGATTTGCCAAGAATCCGCTGATGCTTCCATGAAAGGTAAAGAATTGGTTTTGAATGGCATAGCGCTGGATACTCGAGCATATTGTGAATGCGCCATGCTCAACTTGATTCCTTCTCTTGAAAGCTCGGTGATTATCGAAGCGAATGCGTCTGGAAAGATGATGGAGCTTTTAATGGAGCGCGAAAATTTTCAAATTCTGATCGACTGTGTGAGCGAAAATGCCACCATAGACAGTACTGCGGTCAATTTTGGGCGAATTCTGCGTGGAGTAGATGAAGAAATGGGGGACCAGGCTCAAGAGTACTTCATGCAGTCCTGTTTACAGGGGGTTCGCCAAGAAGACCCGACGGGCGAGTTTATTACGGACCAAATGGCTAGAGACTATTGCGAATGCGCTATAGATGCCCTTTTGGAAAGCGATACCTATAGTTTTGCTGACGTTTTGCAGGCGGAGGACCCGAACAGTGCGGTGTTTGAGGCCATTGTCGTTCCCTGTGCCTCCGAAGTTTTTGGGGTGTCATCGGAAGACATCGAAGCAGCGGCCCAAATAAATGGCATGGAAGAGTCGGTTCAAGCGGTGAAAAAACGCGGAGCTTCCAAAGTGAAAAAGCGTTGAGCTAGTTCTCTAGCACAAAGACGCGACCGTCTTTGTAAATCAGGCGTGGTGCATCCGCAGGGAGATCGTAGGACTCTTTCGCTAAATACATTTGGCCTACACGGGCACACTTAGCGTGGAGATTCCAATCCTTGAACAAATCTCCGCCCACATAGAGGGTTTGGCCCCGATAGGTCTTTGCCGCTTGATGTATGGATTGCCGGAGGGTAAAGTCCTTGGACATGTGAACCTCAGGCAAAGTCCGCAACCCAAAGCCTAGCGCCCATAATGCCAAGGTCCATTGCCAGAGCACCCGCGGGTGCAGGGGCTTTCCAGCGGTTTTGTGGCCGTCCAATAAGAATGCCAATGCCAATGCTGCAAATGGATAGGCGGGAGTGGCGTAAAAATCACGTTGCTTCAAAGAAATCATCATGGGTAGAACGGAACTCAAGGCAATCAAGAAAAACGCAACAGTTCTGGGCGAGATGACTTGGCGCCCTTCGGCTATAGGTCTGAATTTTAGGACCCCTAAAGCCACGATCAGAGGCACAATGAGTTGCAATGCAAAATTGGCAGGAAGGAACCAACGGTTTTCTACGGTTTGAATGGCTTCTATGGAATGTACTACCTGCTTGTTCCAATAGGCCTCCAAGTAGGTGCGCGCATCGGGCAAGAGCCATAAAAGGCCCAGGGGAACAAGGGTTCCGAGCATGAGGCCAACGCTGTCTTTGGCCATACGTTTAGGGCTGGAATCGGGACAGTTCCCAGTAAGGTGCCAGAAAAAGGGCAGTGCCCAAGGGAAGAGCGCTACGGGCCCTTTAACCAGGAAACCTGCCGCTACCCATATTCCCGCCAACCAGGAGTAAAGCCATTGGTTGCGCCGCATCCCAAAGACCGCCGTCGCGGCCGCCCAAACCATGCACGCGCTCAAAGTGGTCTCAAGTACATTGTTGCCGTAGGACCAAGTGACCACGGGTATGAGGGTCCATAGAAGCAAGGCCCACTGTAAGGCGCGCTGGGATAATCCAGACCAACGCCCCAATCGGTCGATACCTATGGCTGTGAGCACCCAAACAACCAAGCCATACACATCTTCGACCCACCAATGGTCGTTAAAGGCATGGAAGAATAGGGATTGGAGCCAAATGTGCAAGGGCGGATGCTCTACGAAATGCGGGTATAATGTGGGGGTGTAGAATAAATCCCAGGGGGTGCCGAGGCATTCTGCCAAATTTCGAGCG
>DLWR01000153.1 GCA_003444795.1 Cryomorphaceae bacterium | reverse complement strand
CGCCAGGAGCCGCCGGGATGTAGGGGATTTCTCCCACTTCCATAGTGTTGCGGTGATAGGCTAAGACTTGGGCCGAGCAAAAGAGGTAGAACTGCGCCATCTCCCGAACCTCGGGCTGTGCCAAGGTCTTCAGGACGACCTCCAATCCGATGCCGTTTGTATCTCCACAGGAAATGCCGATCCGAATCATGAGCGAACGTTGGCTAAGAAGTCGGTCAACAAACGCACTCCAACTGCTGTACCCCCTTTGCCGTAGTAGCCCCATGGGCTATCCAAAAAGGCGGGACCAGCAATGTCCAAATGCACATAGGGGTAGTCGGTGAAGTGCTCCAAGAATTTTCCTGCGGTGATGGCTCCAGCCTCAGCGCCGCCGATGTTTTTCAAGTCGGCAATCTCACTCTTGAGCAGGTCGTTGTATTCGTCCCAGAAGGGGAATTCCACGAGGCGCTCATGGGTTTGCGCTGCGCTAGCTTGGAGCTTATTCCAGACTTCGCGACCCGCATTGCCCATGGCCACCGTGGCATTGGGGCCGATAGCTCGGGCTGCGGCACCCGTCAAAGTAGCCAAGTCAATGACCAATTGGGGTTTGTATTTCTTGGCGTAATGCAAGGCATCTGCGAGGATCAAGCGGCCCTCCGCATCTGTATTCAGAACCTCCACGGTGGTGCCATCGGAAATAGTCAGAACGTCACCTGGAGTTATGGCGTTGCCGCCAGGGCGGTTGTCGGTGGCTGGAATCAAACCGATGACGTGAACAGGCAGCCCTTGACCGGCCACGGCGCACAGCGTGCCAATCACGGCGGCCGCACCGGACATATCGCATTTCATGGTGTCCATGAAATTGCTGGGCTTCAAGCTCAAGCCGCCCGTGTCGTAGACGACGCCCTTGCCCACCAAAACATAGGGGGCGCTATTTACCGCATTTTCCGGTTTGTATTCCAAGATGCTGAACGTGGCTGGATCGACCGAGCCTTTGTTGACCCCGAGCAATCCGCCCATTTTAAGCGATTCAATTTTTGCTTGGTTCAGCACCGTCACTTTGAAGCCATACAGCTTTCCGAGCTCTTCGGCGCGGGCGGCGAGTGCCTCCGCATTGAGATCAAGCACGGGCGTATTTATGAGGTCGCGCGCTTCTGTGACAGCGGCCATAAGGACTTCCAAACGCTTGGCGTCGTCCGCATTCAGGCCCACCACTTCAAGGGCCTCAAGGGTCCAAGCGTCTTTGGCTTTTTTGCCGAGCAATCGGGTGTATCGGTAGGCAGCCAGGGCCAACCCTTCTGCTACGTCAAAAGTGCTTTCGCCCGCTTCGAGGCTAATGCTCTTGATTTTGTTTTTGGCCAGTAGGCCGGCGAGTTCTACGCCCGCTTTTCGGCCCGAATGTGCCATCTCTGCCGCATCGCCTTTTGGGGCGAGCACACGTACAAAGTGTTCCGTGCCTGCTATTTGGTGGAGCCAGCCTTTGACGCCACGTTCGGCGCGTGCCTCCAGCATAGCAGCCAGATCGGCGGAAAAATCAGAAGAAGAAGGGTTCACGACTGCAGTCACTAGACCCGTCGAAGCGGAAGAAGCAAAAGTCCATTTCATAGCTACGAAGGTAGGCATCGTACCTTTGCCCTATGTTCACTGGAATCATTGAAAATATCGGCCAAATTGTGGCCCTTGCCCCAGAAGGGAGCAACCTCCATGTGGACGTTACTTCGACCCTAGCGCCTGAATTGAAAATCGATCAGAGTGTGGCTCATGACGGCTGCTGTTTAACGGTAGTGGCGCTGCACGGTCCGGTAGATCATCCCACAGGCTACCGGGTGACGGCCATTGCCGAAACTTTGGAAAAAACCACGGTGGGCGCCTGGAAAGTGGGCCATAAAGTTAATCTGGAGCGCTGCATGGTTTCGGGCGGTCGCCTCGATGGGCACATTGTTCAGGGGCATGTGGATACGACGGGCACCGTGGCATCCATCGAAGACCTCAATGGCAGCTGGAAAGTGACGATTTCCCACTCAGAACACCGCGAACATCTCACCGTCGCCAAAGGCTCTATTTCCTTGAATGGCACTAGCCTAACGGTCGTGGATTCTAGCCCTACTTCTTTTTCTGTTCACCTTATTCCCTACACCTGGGAGCACACTAATTTTCACGCTCTCCAAGTAGGCAATTCTGTGAACCTGGAGTTCGACATCCTTGGAAAGTATGTGGCTCGGATGATGGAGCGGATGAAGGGCTAGATGACTAGTGGGTTTGTTAGCTAACCAGCTTCCCATCCCTTTCATCCTTTACCCCTCTTCTTCCTCAAAATCGGCCGCTCTAAATGGAATGGAGGTATCTAGCATTTCCGCAATGATGGGTCCAAGGACGTCGTGCTCAAATGCGTCCAACGTCTCGCGCTCAATCCATTCGGAACGCTGAAAACTGAGCCAGGCCACCGCATCCTGTGGTTTCCGCATCGCGTGAATCCCAGCGCGGAAGGGCCCGCCCGCTTGGTATTTGGACAGGAGCCAAGCATAGGTGAAGAGCTGCAAGGCCTTGCCTTTGCTAGGTTTGCGCAAGTCCTCTAGGGTGCTGACACTTAGTTCGCTTTTTTGGAAACCGCCGGACTTCAAATCCACCACAGCCCATCCATTATTCCAAGCTTCAATGCGGTCCGCGCGGCCCTGGACTTTCACGTGTTCGTCGTTAATTACCAGGAAGGTTTCTAGCTTTTCTTCGACGAGGTGTATGTGCCATGGGCTGTCCCTGTCCTCGTCGTTGACGATGCGATTTCCTTCCGCTGTAGCCCAGTCTAAGGCCATTTTGTGGAGGACGTTCCGCTCAATCACAAAGGGCCCAGTCTTCCTTGGCCCGGGAAAGTGCTTTTGGATACCAGCCTCGACGGCATCGTAGACGCGGTCAAGCGCCCATACTTGCTCCTTCTGGAAGTGTTTAAAAAGCATTTCGTGCACATCGTGGAGGACCTTGCCTCGAATATTCGCCGCCATGCGTTCTTCCACGGCCTCTTCTTCGCGAATGCCCAAAACAAAACGCACGTAAAACTCGGCAGGATCATTCAAGTACGTACTTAAAGTTGAAGGACTGAGTCCTCGATCGCCCAATTGAAAGAGCAAGCGCTGGAGGACCTGCGGAGTTTTCTCGATCTTCCAGGGTTGTGTGAGGCGTGAGGAATCTAAGGCTAATTGAACGCTTCGGTCTTCCCAGCGAATGCCCGGGTAGCGTTGAAGTTCAATGGCCATTTGGGCCAGGAAGCGACTCGGTTCGCCTTTGCCCATACCGTCGGATTCGCCGTTGACGAGAAAGAAAACGCGTTTGGCCCGCTGGCAAAGACGGTAAAAGTGATAGGCCATGATAGCTTCGCGCTCTTGAGGCAAGGGCATCCCGTAGGCGCGGCGCACGTCAAAGGGGAGGAAGGAAGCGTCGTTGCGGCCTTTTGGCAAGATGCCTTCATTGACAGGCGCCAAAATGAGCGTATCAAAGTCCAAATTTCGGGTCTCCAACAGGCCCAAAACCTGCAGGCCCTGGAAGGGTTCCCCATAGAAATTTACGGGGCTTTCCTGAGCGAACTGCTTGAACAATCGGCGCAAACTTCCAAAGCTCAGGGCCTGATCGGGCATCCACGTTCGCAAGGATTCCAGGGCATTTAAACAGAGCCGGGCGGGTTCAGCCTCCCAGGCCGAACGCAAATCATCCACATAGCACCGCAAAGCAACGGACAGATCGGCGAGAAAGGGACGCGCGTCAGTATAGGCCTGCCAAAGGTGGGCCCCTTCACCCAAGAGCTCACAGGCCTGGTCCACCGTCCAATGCGCGCGCTTTCCGCGGCGCAGCTCTTCAGCGGCTTTAGGCAAAGCATGCGCGCCTTCGTACAGGGCCTGGCATACCGGGTGGATGCAGCTGGCTTGCAAGAGCCGATAGGGGTAGGTTCCCCCGCTGAGCTCCCGCGCTTCGTGGAGCTGGAAGAAGGCATCCAGGCCGGCAAAGGCAGCCGTGCTGGTGAGCGGCATACCCATGGTGACATTGGCCTCTTCGAGCTGAGTGGGGAGCGCTTGCAAGGTTGGAATGAGCAGAGCCTCGTCGGCGAGCACTACGGCGGTTCGATGCAAGGTGGGATTGGATCGAGTCAATTCTTCCAGTACGGTGCCCATGGCCTTGGTGACCCCCACAGAGCGATTGGCGCGCAAGACCGTGAACGTGGTTTGGGAAGTGGCGTACCAGGCGGGCGGGTGCCGCAAATCCTCAGTCAGTCCATCTGGCAAACCTTTGAGGTTTTCACGCATAGCCCAGCCCGCTTCGTGGGCTTCGGCGAGGACATAGTGGGCATCGGCATCCCAAAAAGCGCGGGCACCTACATGCCGGTGGGCACTGATGAGCAAGGCTTTTTCGGAGGGAGTGAGGGCATTAAAGCCCACGAAGTAGAGTCGGTCAATTTCACTTTTCTGCATCCAAGCGTGGAGGGCAGATTCGGAGGGCCCGTCAGGCGCAGGGCTGGCCTTTTGGAATACGCCTCCTGGGGTGCTCCAGCCCTTGGCTTCGAGACGTTCATGGTAGCGCGTGTAGAGCGCGGGCAGTTGCTTCCAAAGGTCCAAGCGCCGGGTCATAAGTTCGGTGGGCTCGTCCAGTCCCCAGAGGCTCAAGGCCTCAATTTCCCGCATTTCTGTGTAGACCTCGCTGGCATTCACCCCATGCCGGTCCATTTCGCCAAAGTCGCGCAAGACCGTGGGTGCCCAGCGCAAAAACTCCTCTAGGGGTTGGCTGCGCGACTGAAAGACTTCTTCGTGCGCAGCAAAGAGCACCATGAGCTGATCCATAGGGCGAGCAGGCTCTCGCTGGGCAAGTTCTTGCATGACCGTTTCCACGGGCCAAATGGCGGGGGAAAGGGCAGGATTCTTCAGCTGATTTTGGAAGGCCTGACGGATGGCACGCTGCGCACGGCGCGAGGGAAGGATGATTCCCGAGCGGTGCAGCTGTGGACTTTCAGCCAAAATTTCCCGGGCTACCCGGTCCAAAAATGCTTCCATGTAGACGTTACGAACGATAGTGTTGACGCGCTTCAATATACGCCGCTACCGAATGTGGCAGCTCATCGTTCGCCTCGCCTTGAAGGCCTAATTTGGCCCGAATCGCCGTGGCACTTCGATCCATGAGGGGCCCGTCAGCGATAGCCACTTTAGGGTGCGAAAAGAGGGGGTGTTCAGGGGGGATCTCAGCGCCGGGCCTTGGGTAGACAAGGAGTTCAGCCGCCGCTAAAATCCCCGCGGGGTTCTTCCAATTTGGGAAGGAAAGAAAATTGTCGGCTCCCATCAAAACAAAGAAGGTTCGGTCCGGATGTGCGGTGGTCAATGCCTGCAAGGTGTCCACGGTATAGTTGGGCTGCGGCAGCTCAAACTCCACGGTCGAAACGCGAAAGTGCGCAATGTCCGCCGTGGCTAATTCTACCATATGTAGGCGTTCCGAATCGTCCAAAAGCCCAGCCTTGTCCTTGTGAGGATTATGGGGGGTGACCACCAGCCAAACCTCCTGCAGGTTTTTCCACTGCGCCAGGTATTCGGCTACAATGAGGTGGCTCTTGTGAACGGGGTTGAAGGTGCCAAAAAGCAACCCGGTCTTCATGCGCTTAAAAATGGCAGAACAGCCGCCTTGAGATCTGCGTAAGCCTGTTCTAAATCGTCGTTCACCACAATCACGTCAAATCGATCCGCGGTGGCCATTTCTTGTTCCGCCTTTGTTAAGCGCATTTGAATTTTATCCTACCCATCGGTGCCGCGGCCCCGAAGGCGCTCCTCCAAAATGCGCAGATCGGGCGCCTGAATGAAAACCGCAAGCGTTTC